>JANYBY010000090.1 GCA_025360565.1 Bacteroidota bacterium | reverse complement strand
AATCGGAATGACTTTTGGCTATTTCTGTGCTTTTAACTTAACGCTCATTTCAGCGGCTTTAGCGTCGTTTTTCGTGAGCATGTACAATTTTCTAAGCGCCGTCATTGTTGGCTTATCATCATCCTTTAATTTAAGCGCCTGCTCTAAATACGGAATCGCTTTTACAAAAAACTCCTGACTTTTGGCGTCATTTTCTTTTTGCACCTTTAGCATATCGGTAATTTTTTGAGCTTGCCTGTTCTGATAATAAAAACCATAATTGTTGTACAAAGCACCTAAATTAAAAACCAAATTGTATTGCGTCTCCTTATTTTGCGGCACATTTAATTCCATCCCTTTTAAATAATAGGTTTCGGCATTTTTAAATGAGTCTTCAAAGTGATCGGGCTTTGGAAGATCTTTACCGGTGATCTTATCTTTTGGATTTGCCATGCCATCGTATATTTGGCCCACGATCATGTGAAAAACGGCGTTCTTAGGATCCTTTTCAATAGATGCTTTTAAATTGTTCAGCGCTTCTATCTGTTTACCTGTGGCTAAAAAATAATTGGTTTCAAGATTCAATAAATTAATATCGTTAGGCATTGCCGTTCTTCCTTTTTTAAGAATATCCATTGCTGCGGCCGAATCCCTATCAGAAAGGTGCGCATTGTATAAAGATTCGTAATTGTATGAAGTTGCAATTTTACTATCGATCATTTTTTTATTGTAATCCAATATTTTGGCTATAACTCTCGATTTACCTGCCGAAACGCACGCATTGTAAAAGTTAGCGGTGTCTTTTACTTTATATAAAAGGGTATTGATAAAAGCAGTTTTGTAAAAATAATCTGCCGCTTCATCGTATTTTTTTGTTTTGTATTTTCCTTGCGCAATATTGGCCGATTCCATTTTCATTTGTTGCGCCATGATCGCAAATTTAAGATCATCTTCGCCTAGCATAGAAGTTCCCTTTGCCAAACCTTCTTGAATGGTTTCCATATATTTGGGATCAAGATCTTTTATTTTGGTAAGATGTTCATTAGCGTTTTCAAAATCTTTAAGATCAGTGTTGCCGTAAGCTTGCATAGCCCTTTCGTTTTTGTCGGGAGTGGTTGCTTCCAGTCTTTTTACTTCCTGGGCAAGATTGTATTGAAAAAAAGCATAACTAATTCTGGCTTTATAAGCATGTGTTTTGGATTGTTTTTTAGTTTCTTCGTTGCTTAAAGCTATATCAATCGCCTCTTTTGCTTTGGTTAAATAAGTAAGATCGGGTTTACCGTCTTTTATCGACGATTCGTAATCGCTTAAAGCTCTCCAGGCTGTTTGCACTTTTCCTTTTTGTGCAAATAGAGTTACCGAAGAAAGGAGGATCGTAAAGGCTATTATTTTATTTTTCATTATTTATATTTTTCTGCTTTTTCAGTTTCGCCAAGGCGTAAACATAATTGACGTAAAAGCTGTTTTGTTTTTTTGTCTTTAGTAACCTCAAACGATTGTTCAAAATAACCAATTGCTTTTTTAAAGTAGTCGTTTGATTTTGTTTCGTATTCTTTTGTTTTAGGGTCTTTCATGGGCAAAGCGTTTAACTTATCGTTCCATTCTTTTCCGCCGCTATAATATAAAACACCAAGGTTATAAATGGCGGGTTCGTAATCCGATTTTAATTCAATGGCTTTTAAATATTCTTTTTCAGCGTCGGCAAACTGGTTTGTGCTTTTATATAAGTTAGCCAAAACCAAATGCATTACCTCGTTATCCGGCGATACTTCAATGGCCTTTTTTAATTTTTCTTTTAATACATCAGTTTGTTTACGGGCCAAATAAATATCCAATTCCGAACCGATCAGATCCATGTTATCTTCGAATAAGATCTTTCCTTTTTCAATATAACCGAGAGCCGATGTGGTATCTTTATCCAACAAGGATAAGCGGATCATATCAGTATAAATTCTGGGTTCTTTATATTTGATCTCAATCAATTTATTGGCGTACTCTTTTGTTTTTTCTTTGTTGGCGGCGTATTTATACATATCAAACTTACTGTACAATATTTTTTCTTTGGTAATGTTATTACGCTTCATCCCCTGATCAAAATCAAAAGGTAACGCGGTCTCTAACAGGTCGTAACATTTTAACGCGTTTTCGTATTGTTTATTTTGCGCATAGTAATTTGCTTTATTTTTTACAGCGGCGGCGGATTGCACCAGTGATCCTTTTACCTCATCTTTATAAATAACATCTTTATCAAGTTTTAAACAGTTAATATAAGCGTCCAATGCTTTTTCTTCGGCTTCCATATCAATGTTCCTCACTTTTGCCGATGTATCCGAATAAATGCCTTTGTATACATTGCCTCTGCACATCCACATTTTAGCGGTGCCTTTTGTGCTTTCATGCACCGCGGCGGCATCGGCAGCTGTTTTGGCTTTATCAAATTCTTTAGTGCGCAAATAATTTATCATATTCTGAACCTGTATGCTCTGCGAAAATGTTATTGCGGATAAGAACAGGAATAACAGTGTTGTAATTTTTTTCATTTGAATGATTTATTGCTTAAAGATAAATATTTTTTGTTTTAAAAAAGCCACTAAGCGTTAAACTTAGTGGCTAATTAATGTTAGTTAGTTCGTGTTATGTTATATTGACGCAAAAACGAAGTGTTTGCACAATTAATCTAAAGATATTTTCTTTAATTTAACTTTATTTAATGGTTCTTTAAAGTTAGCATCCTTAGATGCTTTGTCTATTTGCGCTTCAATCGAATATTTATCGCCCACAACTACAGTGGTTAATTTATTTGAATCGAAATATTTTTTAACCTGTGCGTTCACTTCGTCTTTAGTAATGGCTTTAAGCAAAGCGTTTTGTTTTGACGAAAAATCTTTATCTAATTTATACGTTAAGATCTGGCTCAGGAATCCTGCTTTTTGATAAGGTGCTTCGTATTTTAAAGCCTCCTGATTTAGCATAGAGTTTTTTGTAAACTCAAGTTCCGCATCAGTCAACCCATTGGTTTCATATTTCTTAAATTCCTTAATGATCTCGGCGAGTGAATAAGCTGTAGCGTTGCGTTTTACTGAAGTGCCTATTTCAAATGTTCCGTTGTATTTACTGCCATAAAAGCCGGAATAGATCCCGTAAGTATAACCTTTATCTTCCCTTAAATTTAAATTTAAACGGCTGTTAAAATTTCCACCAAAAATAAAATTGGCAATACGGTTCTTATAGTAATCGCCGGTTACATCGTATTTAATAGATGGGTAACCCATTTGAATAACAGATGATGCCGCAAACGATTTATTATAAATGAAAAACTTAGGTTCAGTGTTTACTACCGGTTCTGCAATCGGCTGTAAAACAACTTCCTTTGCCTGCCATTTATTTAAGAAGGCTAATTTTGGCATTAGGTCCTTCTCTTCAATATCTCCCACAACTACAAGGTTGGCTACAGAGGGAGAATAATATTTTTCGTAATACTCCTTAATATCTGCCATTTCAACAGCGTCTGTTGATTTAACAGATGGTTCCAGTCCCATCACCGTATTTCCATACAATGCAAAGTTGAAGATCTTATTCGCCATTGAATTTGCATCTACTTCCTGACTTTTAATATTTTCTTTAAATTGTTTTTTCAAACGTTTAAAATCTTCATCCTTAAAACCCGGATTTAATAATTTTTCTTCCAGAATTTTTAAGGTAGCATCCAAATTCTTTTTTAAACAAGTGATCCTAACCGATGAATTTGATTTACCGGCGTAAAATTGAATTGAACTTCCGATCTTATCTAATTGCGCGCTTATTTGTTCAGTGGTAAAATTTTTAGTACCCTCATTCAAAAGATCTGCTGTTAATTCGGCAACGCCTAATTTCTTAATTTTTTCAGGCCCTAAAACCAAACTGCCGCCTTCAATATTCATGATAAGTGTTACTTCAGGTGTTTCGGTATTTTTTGTACCGATAATGCTTAATCCGTTTGCCAATTTTGAAGTGAAATAGTCGGGCACTTTAACTGTTTTAACCGGACCGGCTGCGGGCTTTTCGGCCCTGTTAAAATTATCTTTAATAGGTGTATAGGCTAACCCTGCATATTCAGGATTTGCAGGAAAATCTCTTCCTGCAAATGGATTTACACTTTTTACCGAATCTTTCGGGTCAATGATCGGATAGGTATTTAAAATTGCCGCGCCCGAACCTTTAATGTATTTATTAAATACGCGTGTAATATCATCTTTTGTAACTTTGGCATATCTGTCAATTTCTTCAGATACAGTTGAAGATTTACCCAGCAATCTTTCCCACTCAGTTATTCTGGTATTTTTACCAAAAACAGTTTCTAAACTATTATAAGCGTTAGGCTCCATTAATGCTTTGGTTCTATCTAAAGCTTCGTCAGTAATTCCTGATGTTGCAAATTCTTCAATGGTGGCTTTTACTTTATTGTCAAGGTCGGTGAATAATGCTTCCAAATTAAAATCATCGGGAGGATAAGCAAAAAGCATAAATGTAAATTCACCCGATAACTCATCTGATGAATGAAAGATCTGCGCGTTGGCCGCTATTTTTGTTTTCACAAAATTTTTGTAAAAGACAGAGTTATTTCCATTACCCATCATTAGCCCTAAAATATCAAGCGCCGCCTCATCTCTATGATACGCCGGCACAGTAGGAAATATTCTTAAATTTAAAGGTAAATAAACCTTGTCTCTGTAGGCTGTATATTTATCAGTTGGAATTGTTACAAGAGGTAATTTTAAGCGTTTAACTTCCGGACAAGGTTTAATGCTTCCAAAATATTTCTCTGCCATTTTTAACGCATCAGCAGGAGTAAAATCTCCGGAGATACTTAAGATCGCGTTATTTGGTCCGTACCAACGAAGAAAAAAGTTTTTTACGTCTTCAAGCGTTGCTCGATTCAGGTCATCCACATAACCTATCACCGGCCAGCTGTAAGGGTGCCCGGCAGGATAAAGGGCTTTGTTCATTTCTTCGGCAAAGGCCAAACCGTAGGGTTGATTTTCTACATTTTGCGATTTCTCGTTTTTTACTGCGTCACGCTGATTGTCGAATTTCTTTTTCGTGAGTGAATCCAGCAATGTTCCCATCCTATCGGCTTCAAGCCATAAAGCCATTTCTAAATAATTTGAAGGCACGGTTTCAAAATAAACCGTTTTATCGCGGTTGGTATATCCGTTCATATTACCGCCCGAATTAGAAACTATTTTAAAGTGCTCTTCGTCGGCAACGTTCTTTGAACCCTGAAACATCATGTGTTCAAAAAAATGCGCGAAGCCAGATTTACCAATGCTTTCGCGGTCGGCCCCAACTTTATAAGTTACCATTACGTTTACAACCGGATCTGAATGATCTTCGTGCAATAAAATGGTTAAGCCATTCGGCAATTTCCATCTTTCGTAAGGGATAACAATTTTATCCGTTTTGGCTTCGATCTTTTCTACCAATGTTGGCTGCGCAAATAATGTTGTTAAACAAAACAGGCTTAAGCCCGACGCAATAATTTTTTTGTCCATGTTTATTTTTTTATAAAGATAATTTTAAATCGTATTCCTCTTATTCCGTTGTTACCCGATATCGTCCGTTGGTGTAGTATTATCATCCTTTGGCAGTTCCGGGCTTGGATTTTCGCCAATAACCGGGTTTATTGCCTCTTCATCTTCCTCATGATCTACTTTTGTTACCGCGGCAATTTCATCAGACTCCGAAATATTTATAAGCCGAACGCCCTGCGTGGCCCTGCCCATAACCCGCAGAGCACTTACGTTTAAGCGAATAGTAATTCCGTTCTTGGTAATTATCATCAGGTCATTTGCATCGGTAACCGATTTTATACCCACTAAATTTCCGGTTTTTTCGGTAATATTAATGGTCTTAACCCCTTTGCCCCCGCGGTTGGTAATACGGTATTCTTCAATGTCGCTGCGTTTGCCGTATCCTTTTTCCGACACAACTAAAACATTCGCGTTCATATCGTCAATACAGATCATGCCAATAACTTCGTTACCTCCGCCTTCTTCATCATTCAGATCAATACCAATTACACCGCTGGCGTTACGGCCCATTGGCCTCACTTTTTCTTCAGGAAAACGGCATACTTTGCCCAATTTTGTAGCAAGCATTATTTCGTTTTTTCCGTTTGTTAAAGCTGCTTCCAACAACACATCGCCCTCGCGAATGGTTATGGCGTTTATACCGTTTGTGCGTGGACGCGAATAAGCTTCTACCGACGTTTTTTTAATGATGCCGTCGCGTGTACACAAAATAATAAAGTTGTTTTTAATGTACTCTTCATCTTGTAAATTTTTAATATTGATAAAGGCTTTTACTTTATCATCCGGTGCAATGCTGATCAAATTCTGAATGGCTCTGCCCTTACTTTGTTTATTTCCTTCGGGCACTTCGTAAGCGCGTAACCAATAACACTGGCCTTTTTCGGTAAATAATAATAAATAATTGTGTGTTGAAGCAATGAACATGTGTTCCACAAAATCCTCTTCTCTGGTAGCGGTACCTTTGCTTCCTTTGCCGCCACGGCCTTGCGATCGGTATTCATCAAGGTTTGTACGTTTCATATAACCCATGTGCGAAATGGTAATTACTACATCTTCGTCGGCTATCATGTCTTCTACTTTAAGATCATCGCCAATATAAACGATCTCACTTCTGCGCGCATCGCCGAACTTTTCTTTTACCTCGCGCAATTCATCTTTAATAATAGTGTAACGTAAGGTATCGTTATTTAAAATTTCGTTCAGGTGTTCAATGGTTTTCATTAATTCATCAAACTCCGCTTTTAATTTATCGCGCTCAAGTCCGGTTAAGGTGCGTAAACGCATATCTAAAATAGCGCGTGCCTGAATTTCGCTTAAAATAAAGCGCAGCACCAATTCATCTTTTGCAATATCCGGACTTTCGCTTTCGCGGATCACATGTATCACCTCATCCAGATTATCAATGGCAATTAATAAACCCGCTAAAATATGCGCACGTTTTTCTGCCTGTGCTAATTCGTATTTAGTTCTGCGAACAACTACATCGTGGCGGTGTTCAACAAAATAATGAATCATGTCTTTCAGATTCAAAATTTGCGGCCGGCCATTCACCAGCACAACGTTGTTAATGGAGAAGGAGGTTTGAAGCGCGGTAAATTTGTATAAATTATTTAAAACAACATTACTGATGGCATCCCTTCTTAATTCGTACACAATACGCATTCCTTCGCGGTTACTTTCATCACGAATCTCGCTAATGCCTTCAATTTTCTTTTCGTTGCAAAGTTCCCACTGCCGTTTAATCATTTCGGCTTTGTTGATCTGGTAAGGAACCTCTGTAACAATTATTCTTTCGCGTTCGCCTATTTGTTCAATATTTGCCCTTGCGCGCATTACAACACGGCCACGGCCTGTTTCCATGGCTTCTTTTACGCCTTCGTACCCGTATATGATTCCGCCTGTTGGAAAATCCGGTGCTTTTACAAACTTCATTAAGCCGGCAATATCAATTTCTCTGTTGTCAATGTATGCTACAATGGCATCAATTACCTCCGTTAAATTATGAGGTGCCATATTAGTAGCCATTCCAACTGCAATGCCCGAAGCCCCGTTGATCAATAAATTGGGCACTCTGGTAGGAAGAACGGTTGGTTCTGTTAAACTATCATCAAAATTTGGCCTAAAATCAACTGTTTCTTTTTCAATATCGGCTATCATTTCTTCGGTTATCTTTCTAAAGCGTACCTCTGTATAGCGCATGGCGGCAGGCGGATCTCCATCTATACTGCCAAAATTACCTTGCCCGTCAACCAACATGTAACGTAAACTCCAATCTTGTGCCATACGTACCATGGTGTCGTAAACACTGGCATCTCCATGGGGATGATACTTTCCTAAAACCTCACCCACAATACGAGCCGATTTTTTGTAAGGGCGATTATGAAGAACTCCAAGATCCAACATACCATATAATACACGGCGGTGCACAGGTTTTAAACCATCGCGCACATCGGGTAACGCGCGCGATACAATCACCGACATTGAATAATCAATGTAAGCCGTTTTCATTTCATCTTCAATGTTAATTGGAATAATTTTTTCTCCGTCAGCCATAGATCTTTTTCTTTTGAATTTTTTTAAATTTTAATGAATTTTTGTCATGCTTTTTTTTAACGTTTGTGTCAAGAAAAACGAACGCAAAAATTTCATTTTGAACAGATGAAAGTACCGAAAAATCAGCAATTTGAAGTAAAACTTATCAACAAAAAATTTGTTAAAAAAACCGTTTATAAAATTTAACATTCAACTTATTATAAGCTATTTTTGAATGTGGCATTATTTGTGTAACTTAACTAAAGATATAAAGTATCATTTTATGGAAGCAAAATTTTCTCCCCGTGTAAAGGATGTAATTACATACAGCCGTGAAGAGGCTCTTCGTTTGGGACACGATTTTATTGGCATTGAACACCTAATGCTTGGTATGATAAGAGATGGTGATGGTGTGGGCATGCGCCTGCTAAAAAATTTGGGAGTGGATTCGCAGGAATTGCGAAGAACCATTGAACAAAATCTTACGCCGGGTTTACGTAAAACAAATAATTTGGCAAATATTCCCCTTGTAAAACAAGCCGAAAAAACATTAAAGCTTACCTATCTCGAAGCAAAAACATTTAAGTCAGTGCAAATTGGCACCGAACATTTATTGCTTTGTATTTTAAAAGATAACGATAACATAGTTACAAAAACGTTGATCAAAAACGGTGTTGATTACGATGCGGCAAGAGCTGAACTGGAAGGATTTTTAGAAAATCCCGGAAAGATCGAGAACACCGCTGCCGGTAATGATGATGAAGATGCCGACGATGCAAGCTTTGGAGGCGGTGGTGCCGGAAGTGGCGCAGGTGCTCAGAAAAAACAAGGCGAAAGTAAATCTAAAACCCCTGTGTTGGATAATTTTGGAAGAGACCTTACCAAAATGGCAGAGGATGGAAAATTAGATCCTGTGGTTGGCCGCGAAAAGGAAATTGAACGCGTATCGCAAATTTTATCGCGTCGCAAAAAAAATAATCCGATCTTAATTGGTGAGCCCGGTGTTGGTAAATCGAGTATTGCCGAAGGCCTTGCTTTACGCATTGTGCAGCGCAAGGTTAGCCGCGTATTGTTTGGCAAACGTGTTGTTACTCTAGATCTGGCTTCTTTAGTAGCAGGTACAAAATACCGCGGGCAATTTGAAGAACGCATGAAAGCGGTGATGAACGAATTGGAAAAAAGCCCGGATGTAATTTTATTTATAGATGAGATCCACACAATTATTGGGGCCGGCGGAGCAAGCGGCAGTTTAGATGCGAGCAATATGTTTAAGCCCGCTTTAGCGCGTGGCGAAATACAATGTATTGGTGCAACTACCTTAGATGAATACCGTCAGTACATTGAAAAAGACGGAGCGCTGGAAAGACGTTTTCAAAAAGTAATTGTAGAGCCTGCTACACAGGAAGAAAGTCTTCAAATTTTAAATAACATTAAAAGTAAATACGAAGATCATCATAACGTAACGTATACTGACGAAGCTATAAAAGCGTGCGTAAACTTAACCGCACGATATATTACCGACAGGCATTTACCGGATAAAGCCATTGACGCTTTAGATGAAGCGGGAAGCCGTGTGCACATTACAAATATTAACGTGCCGCAAAATGTTTTAGAAATTGAAAAGAAAATTGAGGATATAAAAGAATTAAAAAATCAGGTTGTGCGAAGCCAAAAATACGAAGAGGCTGCAAGATTGCGCGATACCGAAAAACAATTACAGGCGCAATTAGAAGTTGCCAAAAAAGCCTGGGAAGAGGAAACAAAATTGAACCGCGTAATGGTAACCGAAGACAATGTGGCAGAGGTGGTGAGTATGATGAGCGGTGTGCCTGTTCAGCGTGTGAACCAAAACGAAAGCGAAAAATTAGTGAAGATGAATGAGTTGCTTAAAGGCAAGATCATTGGGCAAGATGCCGCTTTATTAAAAGTTGTAAAAGCTATTCAGCGTAATCGCGCCGGTTTAAAAGACCCAAACAAACCAATTGGTTCATTTATTTTTCTGGGTCCAACAGGTGTTGGTAAAACGCAGTTGGCAAAAATTTTAGCAAGGCATTTATTTGATAACGACGATGCGCTTATTCGTATTGATATGAGTGAGTACATGGAAAAATTTGCGGTAACTCGTTTAATTGGCGCGCCTCCGGGATACGTTGGTTACGAAGAGGGCGGACAGTTAACCGAAAAAGTTCGCAGAAGGCCTTACGCCGTAATATTATTGGATGAGATCGAAAAAGCCCA
>JANYBY010000257.1 GCA_025360565.1 Bacteroidota bacterium | reverse complement strand
TGAACCCACGTTCAAAAGAAAAAGGGTTGTATCAATAAACATTGGATTCAGGGAAATATTACCTGTTCCTGTAACAACAGTTTGAACATCATTGTAATTGGTTTGAATTAAGCCTCCAAAGGTTATTAGAGGTGTACCCGAACTTTGGGTATTGCCCCATATAATATTGTTGATTAAAATAGCTTTTACAGAAAATACAAATACTGCGCCACCTTTTCCGCCGTAGGTTCCGGTGCCTGAAACATGATTATTAGCGATCGTATTATTAATAATATTTACTGTTGTTAGGGTATTTGTACCAGTCATCCAAATGCCACCACCACCATAGGATTGGCCACCGGTATTATTTTTTATAATGTTATTTTGAATGGTTGCTTTGCAGTAATTAAGAACGATTCCTCCGCCATACTTACCATCGTTATTACAAATAATATTATTACGAATTGTTGGATTGCCATCACCACTACGTATGCCTCCTCCTCCTGTAGAAGCAACGCCAACAGTGTTAGTAATTACATTGCCACAAATAATATTGTATTGAATTATTGGCGAAGCAAATTCGGTTAAAATTCCACCACCTTCGCGATATGTTCCGGCACCGTGTATATCGAACCACTTGGTACCTTTACCGCCTCTGATGGTAAAGCCTTGAATTACGGTTGTTGAATCCTCGTTTGAATTTAAAATTATACAGGAAGCAGTATCTGCAAATGCGGGTAAACTTCCATCAATAATTGTACTGCAAATAAAAGAGGTATCTTTTGCGAGGTAGAATTTACTGGTTAAAACAATTCTTTTTCCTTTAAAGTGTAAGTTTTCATAATAAACACCGGGTAACACCACAACCGTATCACCATTAACGGAATTTGCAATTGCGAGTTGAATTGTTGGGAAATTTGTTGGTACTGTTATTTTGTTAGCCGATAGATCTAAGATAGAGCCACAAAAAATTAGTGCAAGTAGGGTTATTTTTTTCATGATATAATTATTTATGGTTTGCCTTGTATTCTGCCTAATTACCTATAGTTAGAGACAATATCAAAAAAAGAGAATGAAAGCTTTGTTTTAATTTTTTGTTAATTTACAGGATAGTTAAGTTGCTTTTGAGAATAGTATATAAAAACCAATTTCCAAATGACAAACGGCTGAATAAAACTAATTTTATTGAAAATATTCGTAATTTGGTTGTTGGTGTGTAAGAAACTGTTGTTTGTATTAAATTGGTTATTTGTTGGCCATTATTTACAAAATTTGATGTAATGAGTAGAAGAACTGGACAGCATATTTTATTTTGGGGAGTTTATTATATAATTTGTTTATATAATGAGCTGTTCATTAATAAATCCTACTCGCTGAATCCTACTTTCTCAATGTTTTTGGTTAGCAGCCTCGCAGTATTTTTATTACTTATAATAAAAGTAATCATTGTATATTATATTTTATACAAACTACTTCCTACCTGGGTTGAAGATAAAAACATTGTTAAGCTTTTGGCCAAGGGATTACTATCAATACTTGCAGGAGTATTTACAATACGAATTACTATTCATTTGTTTATATGGCCTTATTTATATGAGGACACCACAACCACCTTGAATTTTTTAGCTCTCTTAGCAAGATTTTTTTATTCTCTTCTTGATATGTTTCAGATTGTAGGAGCAGCGGTTTGTATTAAGTTGTATAAATTAAGGGTAGAATCGATTAAAAAAGAAAAAAATCTGATATTGGAGAGAAGTCGCGCGGAAGTGATGCATTTAAAATCGCAAACCAACCCACATTTTTTATTTAATACACTTAACAGTATTTATTCACTTGCAAGATCAAAGTCGGAACAAACGCCAGATACTATTATGCGACTTTCAAAAATTTTAAGATATACACTTTACGATTCGGAGAAAAAGACAATTTCGATCGGCGAAGAGTTAAAAATAATAAAAGATTACATTGAGCTACAGCAATTGAGATTTGGAAAGCGGATTGAAATAAAACCAAACATAAACATAGATTCAGAATTTGCGCAGGTAGCGCCTTTGCTGTTGCTCCCCATAATAGAAAATGCCTATAAGCACTGCGACGAAAACAACGCAGTAATTATTTTTGATTTGAGTCTAGAAAAAAACAACTTGAATTTACGTACGCTCAACCCTGTTTCTAAAAAAGAAGTAACGTCACACGGAACAGGGCTACAAAATTTAAGACGACAGTTAGAACTATTGTATAAAGAATTTACATTATATTATAGTTTAAAGGAGGGTTTATTTGTATTGGAATTAACTATTAACTTGAACACATATGCAGGTAATGAACTGTTTGATATTGGAGGATGAGCCTTTGGCTGTAAATGTGCTTAAAGACTACATTGCAGACGTACCCGGCCTTGAATTAAAGGTTGTTTGTGTCAATGCTTTTGAGGCCTTAACCGCTTTGCGGAATGAAAAGATTGATGTTTTATTTGTGGACATTAATTTGCCAAAAGTAAACGGACTTGATTTTATTAAAACGCTACAAGGAGATTACAAAATTATACTTACGACAGCATACCATGAATTTGCACTGGAAGGTTTTAATTTAAATGCGGTTGATTATTTATTGAAGCCGATTGAATTTAGCCGCTTTTTGAAAGCAGTAAATAAAATTTTTGAACTTAATATTAAGCGACATACTCAAATACAGGAAAGAAAATTTCATTTCTTTAATGTAGATAAAAAGCAGTTGAAGGTTTTTTCGGATGAAATACTTTATGTTGAGAGCTTAAAAGACTATGTGAAAATACATTTAGCGGATAGACACATTGTAACTAAGTTTCAAATAGGCGAGTTGGATTTAATACTAGAGAAGGAATTATTTGTGCGCATTCATAAATCCTTTCTGATCAATACAACTAAAATAACCGCCATTAGCGCGACTGAGGTTGAAATTGGAAGAATAATTGTGCCAATTGGGCGTAAGTTTAAAAATGAATTGGATTTGCGAATCGGTAAAAAAGCGGAAACCCCGCAACGTTCTACTTCTAAATAGAGTAAATTTAAAGATGGCCCTTTAAATGAAACAAAAGAAGTTGCGGGCAATGATTGAAGTACGCACAATTAAGGTAATGGCCGGTATTAACGTAGTTAAAAATACCTGAAATTCGTAGATATTTTTACCTATTAACCTAGTCTGTTAAAACCTTACTGCCTACCTGGCGGAGGCGCGCATTATGGCGCATGACGCACGCGCAAAACCGTGGCTCCGCCACACCATATTGTCAGTGCGGTCGGAGCGCAACCTTTTTGCAACCCGCCTTGACCTACAATTAAAGAAGGGCTTGGTTGTGGTTTTTTGCATAGCGACCGAACAGTAAAAATTTCCAGCCCCGCATGCAAGAAAACCACAACTTGCAAAGTGGTTGCGCTGAAAGGATAGCTGTTCTACGGTTTCGCCGAAAAAGTGCGTTGGCTTGTGAGATCGCCGTCCTAATGGCTGTGTCAGCCAAGAGCGTCTGCAGGCAAAAAAAAACCTTTCTTTATTGTCCGCGCCAAACGTCCTATGAAACACAAATGGAAAGCCGCTAACGAAAATTTTTAATGTACGAGGAATTGTCTTGCGAAGATGAGTCGCCGCGCATAAATATCTTATTTGCGACACAATACTTTAATCAAACTGCTGGCGTATGCTCTAATGAATTTGTGCCGATTGAATAAGTTTTTTTGCCTCTTTAACCAACCAAGCAATTTCGGGATTAGAATAAGGTTTTTAACTAAAAAATAGGTCCATTTAGGTGGTTTATCTAAAAATCGCTATAAACATCCATGACACCCATAAAATCAAAGATTTTATCTAAAT
>JANYBY010000250.1 GCA_025360565.1 Bacteroidota bacterium | reverse complement strand
AAAATCAATTGGCATTTGCATGCCGCCTTTTCTTTTAAATGTAATTTCGTAAATGCCATTTTTTTTGGCTTTTACTCTGCCAATTTTATAATCGATTGTTTTGGTTGTTTCGAGCCACTGATCAAAGAACCAATTCAGATCCACACCCGAAAATTGGATCACCGAATTCCGGAAATCTTCAGGGTAAGGGTGACAAAATTTCCATTGCGCAAAATAATTTTGCATGACTTTATCAAATAAAGCACGACCCAAAACATATTCCAGATTTTTAAGCATGGCCGCGGTTTTGGTATATACTTGCCCTTCGCCACCGCCGTGGCGTATGCCTCCATTAAAATCATCGCTGTGTGTATTCAACGTTACCTGTTCATCTTTAATAACATTGGTGCCGTAATAACCGTTGTAAATTTGGTTGTCTAAAATTTTGCTTGGCTCGGTAAATTTTCTAACATATTTATTTTTTATTTTGGGCTCAACTTCAATGGCACCGTCAATGAACTGATATGTATCCGCAGTATAAAACTGCGTAAAGCCCTCATCCATAAATGCGCGATAAGTTTCGTTATTGCCTATCATACCAAAGAACCAATTGTGGGTCATTTCATGTATCAGCAACGTTCTGTAATCCGGGTCAAAGCCGCCATCAAGCGTTAGCATTGGGTATTCCATACCATCCTGCGCATCGGCACAAATCATTTTGGGGTAATGGTACGGGCCAATGTTGTATGAATTTACATCTAAAACTTTTGCAATGTATTGCGATGCATTGTACCATCCCGCGGCGTGTGGCTCTTGAACCAAAGCAATGCAACGTACACCATTCCAGTTCGACTCACCTATGCGGTACGTTGGGTCGGCCGTAAAAGCAAAATCGTGCACATTAATGGCACTGAACTTCCAGGTTTTTTTTGTACCGTCTTTTTTTGTGATGACAGATGGAGGAGAATTAAATTCTTTTTTTAAAAAATTACTGATGTCTAATTTTTTTCTGAGATCCTCCGGCAGCACTTCGGCTTCGTTGGTCATCACCCCTGTGCCATCGCCAACATAATTGTTTGGCAAAGTAACTTCAACGTTGAACGAACCGTAATCGCCGTAAAATTCGTGATCCATGTGCTGATCCGTTGTCCAAACAAATTTCCGGTCTATCACCGCAATGCGCGGGTACCAGTGTACGAGATCGTAATGTTTATTGCCGAACGAATTAAAAACTTTCATGCGGTTGCGGATCACTTCCTTATCAAAATAAGTTTTAAAATCAATTTTAAACGTAACCGATTCGCCCGACTTTAAAGGTTTTTTTAAATACACTTTCATAACGGTATTGTCTAATTCCGTTTTCAGATCTTGGCCTTCGATGCTTATTTTATCAACTTGTGTTCCTAAATTTTGCGAGCGGTATTTACCGAATTTTAAATTGTAGTGATTGTTTTTATAGAGATCGGCGAGGTAAGAATCTTTGGTTTGCGCGTTATTGTATAAATTAAAATACACGTGTGAAATATCGTAGGGCGAATTGTTCCAATAGGTTAATTCTTCGTTACCGGTAACAATATCGGTGCTGTCGTTAATTTCGGCTTTGATCGTGTAGTGCACATCTTGCTGCCAGTAACCGGCCTGTGGCATTTTATTTTTCCAGTAAAGCGGGTTGGTGGCCGAGCGGTAATCGATGTATTCGTTTTGCGAAAATGAATGATAAGCGAGGGCAATTAAAAATACTGCAATAATATTTTTTCGGAAAAAAAAGTTCATTGGATTATAATTCAAAAAATAAAGAGATAAAGATAAAAAAATAAAGGTGGATTGCTAAATAGATGTAAGGAAAAGTGGAGTCAAGAGGCAAGACTGAAGAGATGCATGACCGAGATGTATTAGGGACAGATGTCAGTTCGAATAGGCCATGTGTATTTGATATGGCCGTATCGAGGGCCATCCCAAAGCCGTCTTACCTCTTGCTGTCCTGCTGTCTTGCCTCCGGGAGGCTCTTCCCTTGTAAAAAAGGCTAAATTTGCGTTGTTTTTTGGCCATTTGGAGCCTTGGGCTTTTTTTTAGGTGAAAATGAGTCAATTATTTATGTTTTTGTATTAGATTTTACTATATTTGCCACCCAATTAAAAAAATTATAAACAATGAGTAAACGTTACGAGACGGTCTTCATATTAACTCCCGTTTTGTCTGATGATCAGGCAAAGGAGGCCGCGAAGAAATTCAAAAAAACCATTACCGACTTAGGTGGTAAGGTAGTTAACGAGGAACATTGGGGGCTAAGGAAACTAGCCTATCCAATACAAAAGAAAACAACAGGTTTTTATCAGTTATTCGAGTTTTCGGGCGCAGGCCAGGAAATAATCGGCAACTTAGAAATTGCTTACAAGCGCGACGAGCGTATTTTGCGGTTTTTAACCATTGGCCTTGATAAACATGCCGAAGCTTATGCTGACAAGCGTAAAGGTTTGAGGGCAGAAGGTAAAACCAAAAAGAAAGAGAGCGCAAACGCGTAATTGTTTAACAATTTAATTATTAAAAAAAATGGCAGCACCAAACGATATAAGATATCTTAACCCACCGGCAGCGGAGGCTAAGAAGAAAAAATATTGCCGCTTTAAGAAAAGCGGAATTAAGTACATTGATTACAAGGATCCTGATTTTTTATTGAAATTCATTAACGAGCAAGGTAAATTGTTACCTCGTCGTTTAACCGGAACATCTTTAAAATTCCAGCGTAAAGTGGCACAAGCGGTAAAACGCTCCCGTCATTTAGCGTTAATGCCTTACGTAGCAGATTTAATGAAATAATTTAGGAGGAAAGAAAGAAATGGAAATTATTTTAAGAACAGATGTGAAAGGTTTAGGTTACAAAAACGATATGGTAACCGTTCGCAATGGCTATGGCCGTAATTTTTTATTACCAAAAGGTTTAGCAGTTTTAGCAACTGAAAGCGCTAAAAAAATGCATGCCGAGGTATTAAAACAAACCGCATTTAAAGAAGAAAAAACACGCGCTGAAGCAACAGCCAGTGCCGATAAACTTGCAAACGTATCTATTAAAGTAGGTGCTAAAGCGGGCGAGAACGGTAAAATATTCGGATCGGTTACAACCATCCAAATAACTGAAGCGTTGCAAAAAGCAGGTTATAATGTAGAGCGTAAGAACATTGAAATTGTTGGCGAAAACATTAAACAATTAGGAAACTATACTGCTAAAGTGCGTTTGTACAAAGAAATAGCAGCTACTGTAAATTTTGAAGTAGTAGCGGAATAATTTTTTTGATAATATTTTTAAGAAGCCCGTCCGCCTTTGCGGATGGGCTTTTTTGTTTGATTTTGGCAGATGGAAAGCAAAAAATAAATTAGCTTATTGAACATAACCGAGTAGGCAAATAGAAATCATATTTAATCTTATCCCGATAGATATCGAGACAGCGGCATCTGCGTTCCATTAAGCCGGTATCTGCGTTCCAATTGAGTGAACAACCCTTAATTTTTATTAAAGAATTTCTTTTAAGCACTAAAAGGTTTTAATTTTGAGGCGTTCACAAATGATAAAGACCACCACAAATAGCATACAAATTTCGGTTGAGGTTAAATACTGGCCCCAACAAAGTATTCCCAAACAAAACCATTATTTTTTTGTTTACTTCATCACCATTGAAAACCAAAGCGAGTTCAGCGTGCAATTGCTGCGCCGCCATTGGGAAATTTTTGATAGTGTAAGCGAAATACGGATGGTTGATGGTGACGGCGTTGTTGGCGAAACACCTACACTTGCACCCGGCGAAAAATTTGAATACAATAGCGGCTGTAACCTTACTACCGATATGGGATATATGAAAGGCCACTACATTATGAAAAAACTTTTGGATGAAAAAGAATTCGATGTCGATATTCCTAAATTTGACCTGATAGTTCCGGCTAGGCTTAATTAGTTGGATGTTTCTTGTTTCTAGTACCATCTTTGCTAACTTCCATTTTCAATTCTAAATTCTAAATTCTAAATTTCCGCAAGTGATCACGTACCCGGTCAGTTCCCCTTACAATACTGTTCAATCAGTTTAGTGGCAAGCGGATCTCCAATCCTATCTGCTTTTTCTAAGTCCTCGCATGCACCATGTTTATCTTTACTGGCCATTTTTATAGCCGCCCGGTTTACAAAAGCAGCAGCATAATCAAATTTTAATTTTATGGCCTGGTTAATGTCCACCAAAGCTGCTACATACGATTTTAAAGCGCTTTTTGCTACACCGCGGTTACACCAGCTTACGGGGTTATTGGCTTCTTCTTTTATAGCTATATCCAGATCGGCGATGGCACTGCTGTAGTCTTTTAAATTTATTTTACAAATGGCGCGTGCCACCAAAGCGGGTTCATCTTTAGGGTTGGCCTCAATAATTTTACTGTAATCTTTTATGGCG
>JANYBY010000249.1 GCA_025360565.1 Bacteroidota bacterium | reverse complement strand
CGAAGATCCGGGTTCAGCAACAGGTTCGAGCGGTTATGCCGTTAATCCATGGGATAATACAGGACCAAGCAGCGCTAAAATAAATTGCGGCCCTCGTTTGCAATTAGGCCGTACACCAGATGGAAATTATATTACTTTCTCCTGGTCAGAGTCTGATACCAATTTCGTGAACGCAGGACATAAATGGAATGTTCTTCCGGATATACACACACGGTGCTTGGCAGTTGGCGTTGCGCCTGGCTGTGCTTATGTTCTTTCTCCCACCGAAATTAATGTGAGTAAGCCAGCTGTAGGAACCGGAACAATAAATCCTAAAGTAAGTTCAAAGGCATTTTTACATTACATGTCGCCTGTAGAAGTTGCTGAAACTGTATTCACTTCAGTAAATACTGCCACAGTTGATATTGTTACCCCTTTAACCATTGCCAATAGCAGCCCACTTCAGCAATTAACCAATAACACCACCTGGTACGCAACCGCTAAATTATCTTATTCGTTTGGTTGCAATGTGGTTGGTGCTCCGGAAAACACATTCAACAGTCCATTAAGCACAAATATTTATCCAAACCCAACAAACAATAACGCTACTTTATTTGTTGAGTTAAAAGATAATTCAACACCGATTTTAATCAGCGTTTTTGATTTTGTTGGAAGAGAAGTAAAAACGATCAAAGCTGAAGGACAAGCCGGAGAAAATAATATTAGTATCGATTTTGGCAGTTTAGCTTCGGGTATTTACATGGTTAACATTAAAGCCGGGAATATTACAAGTACAAAAAAATTAATTATTCAAAGTAAATAAAAATATTAGCCGTATCCGTTTTGGTACGGCTATTTTAAAAAATAACATAAAAAAAAACAACATGAAAAAACAACTACTACTTGGTGTGGCCTTATTTTCTGCAATAAGCGCCTTCCCACAAAACGGTCGTGCTAGGTTACAGCCCAACGGAGGCATTGCTAAATCCGATAAAGTAGCACAAAAATTTGCTATTGAACCTACCACAACTTCTTCTGCAAAGCCCGGAGTATCTTCACCTGAAGTTACAAACCCTCAGCCTCAGCAAGAATTAAGCTCAAGTCCTGCCAGCATTATTAACTGGAAACTTCTTTGCGGATCAAGCAACGTTTACGGACAATTAGTGAGCAATTCAAGGCCATTACAATATAATCCTGATCTAGGAGCTGTATCTTATATTCACCGTAAAAGTGCTACTTATACAGCTACGCCTGTATCGCCTTCTACCGCAACAAGCGGAGTTATAGTAGCTGAAATTACCGGCAACTGGGGTACTTCATTTGATAGTACTTGTATCTGGAACGATCCAACAAATTGGGGGCGTTATCCACAAGGTGCAATCTGGACACCCGCATTTCCAAGCAATACAATTACCAACGCGTATATCGTAGGATCAGGTCCTACTGTTGCAGGTTCTGCATTTACAGGCGACTGGTATGCAAGCAAAAAATTAGCTGCGCCAGGTTCAACTTTATATAACGCTGTTGCTTCATCAACACCAAACGCTACACAATTTTTATCGTTCACTGCTCCATCTTATCCTGCTAACCAAGGTCAACACAGTTGGTCACGTTATGGTTTCAGTTCAACATCTGATGGAATTGTTCGTTCATTAGCCTTAATTCAAGGTGATGGTTCAACTCTTGCCGGAAGCACGGGTAACGCAAAGCAAAGAGGTGTTTCTGTTGTTAAAGGAACTTATACCGGTGGTATTTTTAACTGGACCACAGATTCAATTATTCCTGCTTGTGTTCTTCAAACTACACTTTCCTCTTTTCCATTAGAAAAAGTATTGTCTTCTGATGTTCAAATGGCATGGAGCCAAGATGGAAAAACAGGATATGTTTTAATGTTAGGCGAACTTTCTTCGAATACAGTTGCGGCAAACAGAGGTATGCAACCAATTGTTTACAAAACAACAAATTCAGGTGGAAGCTGGCAAATACTTCCTCAAATAAATTTTGGTTCTAATAACTATACTGTAGTTACTGATTTCTTAAACGCAGTTTCGGCAAATACTACATTAGTTATTCCTAATTTTCAAAATTATGACATGACAGTTGATTCACGCGGCTATTTACACATTGCTTCTTTAATGGTTGGTGCTCCAATTGATCATCAGGATTCATTAAACTATGTAGCTCAATACACCATGTCAATCAACGCCGGAGATAAATACCTTTGGGGCCACAGACCCGGTATACGCCCATATGTTTACGATTTTATTGGCGACGGTTCAGCCGCATGGAGATGTATGCTTATTGATTCTTTAGCGACTGAAGATCCGGGTGCAGGAACAACTTCAAGCGGTTATGCAGTTAACCCTTGGGATAATACCGGTCCAAGTAGTGCAAAAATCGGCATCGATCCTCGTGTACAATTAGGCCGTACGCCCGATGGAAATTATATTACTTTTTCATGGACAGAATCTGATACCAACTTCGTAAACGCAGGGCACAAATGGAATCTTCTTCCGGATATTCACTCACGTTGTTTAGCTGTTTCGGGAACAACATCTTATGTGCTTTCAGGAACGGAGATAAATGTTAGTAAGCCCGCTGTAGGTTCAGGTACAATAAATCCTAAAGTAAGTGCTAAAGCATTTTTACATTACATGAGTCCAACAACAGGTGGCCAAGTGATTGCATTTCCTAATGGTACAACAACTGTTGTGGATATTAAAACTCCGTTTACAGTTACAAACAGCAGTCCGTTGCAACAATTAACCAATAATATTACTTGGTTTGCCGGAACTACTTTAACATATACATTCCTAACAACAATTACAGGAACAGGAGGAAATGCAATGAACAGCGCAAACGCGAGTGTTCTCTTCCCAAATCCTGCTAACGGTAATGCAACCTTAGGCGTTGAATTAAAAGAAAATTCAAGCGTGTTGGTTAACTTATACGACCTTGTTGGCCGTGTTGTTAAAACCGTTAAAGCTGAAGGTCAAATTGGCGAAAACAATATTAATATTGATTTAACTAATTTGAACGCCGGCATTTACATGGTAAATGTAAAAGTTGGTAATGCTACAAGTACTAAAAAATTAATTATTCAATAATCTTTAATGAGTAAATAAAAAAACCGTCCCATTTTTTGCGGACGGTTTTTTTTTGTAAAAAAATAATACCAAATATAAATACCATGCAAAAAAAATTATTGATCGGGGTAGCCTTGAGCCTAACGCTTTGCGGCTTGGCGCAAACGGTAATTGTTAAACCTCAGCCAAGCGGTAAAATAAATATGGCTGAAAAAATAGCCCTGAAGTTTCGGGCAGAACCCATTGAATCCGGCTTATCGGCAAAACCCGCGCAGCAAGGCAATACGGCCCTAATAGGCCCTGTGGAGCAAACGCAGGAAGCATCGGTTACAAATCCGCCTTCAAGTATTAATTGGAAATTATTGTGCGGTTCAAGTAATGTTTACGGGCAATTGGTTTCGCATTCAAGGCCCTTACAATATAATCCAAATGTAAACGCGGTTTCTTTTATTCACCGAAAAAGCGAAACTTACACGGCAACCCCCATGGCTCCGTCAAGCGTAACCAGCGGCGTAATTGTGGCAGAAATAAGTACTAACTGGGGCACAACCTGGGATAGCACTGCAATTTGGAATGATAATACTAACGCGGGGCGTTACCCACAGGGCGCAATATACAGCGCTGCCGGCAACACGGCAATTGCAAATGCATATGTAGTAGGTTCGGGGCCCGCAATTGCAGGTTCTAATTTTACAGGAGATTGGTACGCCAGTAAAAAATTAGCTGCTGCGGGTTCAACGTTATATAATACAACTGCAGACGCTGCACCGAACGCACAGCAGTTTTTATCTTTTAGTTTGCCAAGTTATCCCGCAAACCAATGTAAACACGGCTGGTCACGTTATGGTTTTAGTTCAACCAATGACGGCGTTGTTCGTTCGTTGGCTTTGGTAGAAAATGATCCATCAGACCTAATCACCATGCGAGGCACTGCGGTAATTAAAGGAACTTACAGCGGCGGTATTTTTAACTGGACAAGCGATACGCTTATTCCGGCCTGTGTAGTTTCAACAGGAACAAAAGTTTTATCATCGGATGCGCAAATGGCATGGAACCAATCGGGAACTATTGGTTATGTTTTAATGATAGGAGCTGCGAGCACCGCAACCGGTGCTAATAAAGGTTACCAGCCAATTATTTATAAAACTACTAACAGTGGTGGAAGCTGGGCACAAATTCCGGGAATTGATTTTAACGCGGTTGCTATGAACCCAATAACAAAAAATCTTGCTCCCGTATCAACAAGCCCAACTTTATCAATTCCGTATTTTAATCAATATGACATTGCCGTGGATGCAAACGGCAAACTTCATATCGGCGCGCTTTTAGCAAGTACCTCAAGCAGCCATAATGATTCTTTAGCTTTTATATCCGAATATACTATGTCAATCAATGTAGGAGATAAATATGTATGGCCGCATGTTCCGGGTTTCCAGCCTTACCTTTTTGATTTTATTGGAGATGGTACAGCCGCCTGGAATGTTAAACTGATAGATTCTTTGTCAACCGAAGATCCGGGAGCTGACCCAACCCAAACAGGTTATGCTGTAAATCCATGGGATATAGATGCTAATGCCAAAATAAATATTGATCCGCGTTTACAATTAGGCCGCACACCCGACGGACAATATATTACTTTTTCTTGGAGTGAATCGGATACAAACTTTGTAAATGCGGGACATAAATGGAATGTATTGCCGGATATTAAAGCACGCTGCATGGCTATTGGCACCGGCACACCAAACACCTACTTGATCTCTTCCACTGAAATAAATGTGAGTAAACCGGCAGTTGGAACCGGTACAATAAACCCGAAGGTGTCTTCTAAAGCGTTTCTCCATTATATGTCATCTGTAACGGGCACACAAAGTATTTCTGGAACCACGGTAGATATTAATACGCCGTTTACCGTAACTAACAGCAGTCCGCTTGGGCAATTAACAAATAACACTAACTGGTATAGCAATTCTAAATTATCCTTTTCTAATTTCACACTTCCGGGAAATATTAATGTGGGTGTATTTACCGATGTTGCTAAAACCGAATTAAGTGTAACCCGCAAAAGTATTCTTTATCCAAACCCGGCAAAAAACAGTTCGGGTTTATATATTGAATTAAAAAATAATTCGGATGTAACAATTAATGTTTATTCAATTGTTGGAGAATTATTAAAAACCATTAAAACAAATGGCGTGGTTGGTGAAAATAATATTGCTATTGATCTAACAAATTTATCTTCCGGCATTTACATGGTGAATGTAATAGTTGGAAGTGAGATGAGCACAAAGAAGTTGGTTATAGAGTAGCAATAACCACGGAGGCACTGAGAACACAGAGTTTCACGGAGATAATTAAAAACTCTGCGGCTCTGTGTTTTTTTGTTGAGTAATTGATTGTCCCGAATCAAACAGATCTATTGGAAATAATTCATTTTCATTTGTGAAATCTGCGAAATCTGTGGCAAAAATTTTTAAATAAGCTTCTGCAATGCTTTGCGTAAACTGGCAATGGCGTTATCTACATCTTCTAATTTACAAGTACCAACCGATAAGCGGTACCATTCTGAATTATCGGAAGCACCGAACGCGTAAAAAGGAACGATGGCTAACTTAGCTTCGTCTAATAAATATTTTGTTATATCCTTTGTGGTAGATAAAATATTTCCGGTCGCAGTTTTTTTACCGTGTAGCGGAAATTTAACTGTTAAATAAATTGCGGCTTGCGGATGGATGGCATCCACATTAAATCCTTCGGCCTTTAAACTTTGAAAACCTTTGTAAAATCCTTCCAAACGTTTAATTATTTTTTCTTTTTGTGTAACAAGGAATGCATCGTACTTATCCAATTGCGATAAATATTTTGCTGTTGCTAATTGTTCGGGCTTTGGGGCCCAGGCACCAACATGCGTTAAAATAGCGCGCATTTTATCAATGATAAATTTGGGGCCCATGCTCCACCCTACTCTAACGCCTGTGGCAGCAAGCGATTTGGAGATACCATCCACAAATACAGTGAAATTTTTCATTTCAGGCCTGAGAGAGACCGGATCGTAATGTTTTACATTTCCGAAAGTTAAAGCCCAATAAATTTGATCGTACATTAAATACACCGGCTTTTGATCTTCGCCTCTGCGTTTATTTTCGGCTAAGATCAGATCACAAATTTCTTCAAGTCCTTGCTTTGAAAAAACGGTACCTGTTGGGTTTTGAGGCGAACACAAAGCTACTAAGGTTGCTTGGTTTATATAAGGCGCAATATCTTTTGCCAATGGCATAAAATTATTTTGCGGTGTTGCTTCAACCACGATTGCTTTTGCGTGATTTAAATAAGTGTAGTGATTATTGTTCCAGGATGGCACAGCAAAAATCACCGTATCATCCTCATCCACCAATGTTCTGAAAATGCTGTAAATAATAGGCCTTGCGCCACCCGCAATCAATATCTCGTCGGCTTTATAATCTAATCCACCGCGCTGTTTTAATAAATTGCTAACAGCAACACGCAACTCGAGCATACCGTCTGCCGCGGGATAATTTGTTTGATCGTTTAAATATTCGTCAATTATTTGCTGCTTTAATTCGGCAGGAATTGGAAACTCTTTCGGATTAAAATCGCCGATGGTAAGATTATAAATTTTTTCGCCCTGCTTTATTTTTTCGTTTACTTCACCCGCCAGTTTTATTATTTCTGAGCCAATAATATTCTCGGCAATTTTTGAGACCTTTAAAATTTTTGCAGTATTTGCAGCTGTATTCATTTCCGAAATATACCGAAAGAAATCTTTCTGATAACAATGGAGAAATAAAAAACTTTAGTTCAAATTTTTAATAATGGAGCCTATTATTTAAGATTTCATATTAATTTGAATTTTTCAAAACGGTTCAATCACTAATTAATTCTTACATGGTTTATAGCCTGGTTTTCAAATTTTTACTTTCAATAAAAAGAAAAACATCAAGTTTGACTATAAAAAACATAAAATGGTCGTTGACTCGGCAAATCCCGTCTAAAACCTTTTAAATTTACCTAAAATATATTTAGTTTTTATAAAAGCTTTGCTTAATTTAGATTTTAACTAAAACTTATTGTATGAAGCGGCTACAGTTAGAAGATCTATCGAAACAGTTAGGTTACTCAAAAACACTTATCTCGATGGTGTTGAACGGAAAGGGTAATCAATATGGGATAAGTAAAAAAACGCAGGCTATAGTTTTAGACGCCGTGGCCCAGTTAGATTACACCCCGAACAAATTTGCAAAAGCACTTCGTACCGGAAAAAGTTTTTTTGTGGGATTAATTGTTACAGATATTTCAAACCCGTTTTACTCAACCATTGCTAAAAATATTGAACATGTTTTATTTGAAAAAGGTTATAATTTAATGGTGTGCAGTACCGAAGAAAATGAGGAAAAAGAAAAAAAACTGGTTGAAATGATGCTCAATCAGCAGGGAGTTGACGGTGTTATAATTGCCACTACTTTTAAGGATTCTTCATTTTACGATCAGCCAAGATTTGCACAAACACCCTTGGTTTTTATTGACCGGATATTACCTATGTTCAATGCCAATTATGTAGTAATTGATAATTACGGTGGTTCGCTTGAAATTGTGAATCACCTTGTAAAAAAAGGCGGCAAAAAGATCGCCTGCATGTCTATTACCCCATCTTACTTAAGCACTATGGAAGACAGGGTAAATGGTTACAAAGAGGCTATGCAGAAAAATAAATTAAAGTACGACGAAACATTAATGAAGCCAATTAATTTTGATCATATAGATGAGGATGTGAATAAGGCACTTACTGAATTAATTAAGCAACACAAAGATCTGGATTCTGTTTTTGTATTAAACAATCACATTGCTACCGCTCTTTTAAAAACGCTGAAGAAAAAAGAATTTGAAAATTACGCAGATAAATTAAACATTGCCTGTTTTGACGATATTGAATTGTTCAATATAATTGATAAACCTGTATCCTCTGTATCGCAGCCGGTTGAAGACATTGGCAGAAACGCGTCGATTGTTTTATTGGATATTATTGACGGAAAACAAACGCAAAAATCTAATATGGTTTTAACCACAAAAATTATTGAGCGTTAACAGGTTCAAAGATCTGCACCTCGGTTAAAGGATTAAAATAATAAACGGTGCCCGAACTTATTTCAACGCACTTAATTCGTTTTCTGATCGTTTCTCCCTTTTTAAAAACTTTGTTTTTTTGATATAAAAAAAGAGTATTCACCGGAATCCTTTCTACGAACAAGGTATCCGAATCAGGATCGTGTAATTTTAAAACCCGCAATAGCTGACTGTCGCTGCAACTGCTGGCCGCGGGGTTTGCCATATACTTTCGCAGGGCCGAAAAAATTTCGAGCGGAAAAATATCGGGCGTTAAAAAAGGCTGCATCAATTTCTGAAAATTTTGTTTCCACTCTTTACCATGCGGATTAACACTATCCTTGTATTCATTATAGGTAACCAAATGCGCCACTTCGTGCACCATGGTAATTAAAAAAGAGAATTTATTTAAATTGTGATTAATGGTGATGGTATGATTCAGTCCGCCGTGCGGCGCGGTATAATCCCCCAACCTCGAATTTCTTTCCTTTTTTATCTTCAATTTAAAATCCAACTCCACTATCCATTGAGCAATAAGCGCCACGCTTTGCTCGGGCAAATATTTTTTTAATATTTCCGAATTTTTTTGATATTGAACAGCCCTGATATCCACCCTATAAAATTAAGTTTATTTGGAGCAAAATTAAAAGCATTTTCATAACTTTACCAACAGGCAAACAATGAGATCCAAACAGGTTATTGAACATATTGTTAATTGGCTCAAAGAATATTCTGAGAAGTCGAAAACGGAAGGCTTTGTTATTGGCATTTCGGGGGGTATAGACAGCGCCGTAACTTCTGCCCTATGCGCTTTAGCCGGAAAAAAAGTAATTGTTTTAAATTTACCCATTCGCCAATTTAAAAATGAATTTGACAGGGGCAACGAACATATTACCTGGCTAAAAAATAATTTTAAAAATGTTGGTTCGAATACTGTGGAGCTCACCGGGGTTTTAGAATCAATGGAAAACGCTTTTCCCAAAAATATTCAGGATTTTTTAACCATGGCTAACACACGGGCGCGTTTACGAATGACCACACTTTACGCGTTTGCCACACACCATAAATTATTGGTAGCGGGTACCGGAAACAAAGTAGAGGATTTTGGTGTGGGATTTTTTACAAAATATGGTGACGGTGGCGTGGATCTTTCGCCCATAGCCGACTTGTATAAAACCGAAGTTTATGCCCTTGCAAAAGAATTGGGTATTGTTGAAAGTATACAAAAAGCCCTGCCAACCGATGGTTTGTTTGCCGATGGCAGAAGTGATGAAGATCAGATTGGCGCTACTTATCCGGAATTAGAGTGGGCCATGGAATATATTGCCAACAAAGAAAATTATTCATTAAATGAGCGTCAAAAAAAAGTGATGGAAATTTATACAGGAAGAAATAATGCGAACCAACATAAAATAGATCCTATTCCGGTTTGTATAATTCCTAAGCACCTTAAATAAAAACACCATGTTTGGAAAAGTTGGAGATATGATGAGCAAGCTCAAAGAGGCAAAACGAATTGCTGATGAGATAAAATTGAAACTCGACAATACTCTTTTAACTATTGAAGCCGCAGGCGGAGATATTAAAATTGAAATTACCGGCACCCGAAAAATAAAAAATATTTTAATTGCCCCCGCTCTGCAGCATGGCGATACCAAACAACTGGAAGAGTTATTACAAAAGGCAATGAACCTGGCCATTGAAAAAGCCGATAAAGTGAGCGAAGAGGAAATGAAAAAAGTAGCCGGCGGAATGATGCCGGGGTTGTTTTAGCTTCTGCTGAAACTTTGCCAAAGTTTAGAACTTTGGCAAAGTTGATCCTCCCTCTAAACCTTGATCCCAATAACCAGCACATCATCCGTTTGTTCTTCCTCTTGTTTCCAGTTATTTAATGAGTATTCCAAAAAAGCTTCCTGTTCCTCTATCGGCATTTCTGCAGAGGTCAAAATCAATTCATGGAAATTTTTTCGGTTCAGTTTTTTATTTTTTTCTCCGCCAAACTGATCCACAAAACCATCGGTAAATAAATACACACAATCATCGGGCTCCAATAAAATAACATGCTCATCAAATAGTTTATCCACATCGCTGTAAAAACCCAAAGGGTAACGGCTCCCTTTAATATCAATTACCTGCCCTTTCCGCACAATTATTAATGGCCTTAAGGCTCCTGCGTAATGTAAACGATTTGTTCTTTTGTTCACACTAATAATACTCACATCCATTCCATCGTTACTTATTTCGGCGCCATAAGAGTTTATACTTTTAAAAAGTTCTTTGTCCAGTTCATACAAGATCTGCGAAACCGCTTTGGCTTTTTTATTGAGCAGAACTTCTTTAATAATAGAATTTGCCACCATACTCATCATAGCCCCCGGAACCCCGTGCCCGGTGCAATCTACGGCAATGGCGTATTTATTTTCATTGTCCTGATAAAAGAAATAAAAATCGCCGCTCACAATATCCTTTGGTTTGTAAAGAACAAAGTTTTTATTAAAAACAGCGTTAATGTACTCCTTCGACTGCAAACTGTTTTGCTGGATCCGTTGCGCGTAAAAAATACTGTCTTTAATGTTTTTATTTTGCTGCTGCAATTTTACGTTGCGCTCAAGCAATTGTTTTTCCTGCAGCTTTTTGTCTGTTACATCATAGCCAATACCAATAATTTGTTCGTTGTTTAAATACGAAACATTCCACCTGATCCACTTTTTGCCTCCGTAAGATGTTTTAAATAAATGCTCAAACGTTTCGGTTGAGTTAGTGCTTTGTTTTAGCAGCGCCAAAATTTTATTTTTTGTACGTTCGCCTTCCGGTTTAGAAAAACGCGTAACCTCCCACCACTTATTGCCCATTAAATGGCTGGGGTTATGGCCCAGCAATTGTCCTGCCGACTGACTAACGTACTCCGCATTGCCGTCGTTATTCAGAACAACGACCAGTGCGTTTAATTTTTCGAGGATCTGCTCCTGTATATCTAATTGTACCATGGGGGTAAAAATTGCTTTTGTAAATAAAAAATGAAAGGGAAAATGACCGGGCTAAAAAGAAGTTTTAGCGCATGCAAATGGGCCAATTAATTCGGCTCAGTTGATATCGGAAGCAATTTTTATATGATAAAGTTGTCATTATCTGAAAACAAAATTAATTCTAATTTTCGTTTATTCAAAAAAAAATTTCAATTTAGTTTAATTCTGCGGCCTCATCCCCTTTGGTCGCCAAAGGCTTGCCGGAGGCGCCCGCGTTCTCCGCTTCATCTTCGCTAAGCTCAAGCGCCTGAGGAAGGGCCGTCATCATTGTAGTGTTGCGATTTTAATTTGGGCGCCTGCCACTTTTATTTATCACGGTGAGTGGCACCGGGCTGTCGCTACTCGCTTTTTGCCCCGCCATCCGATATTTTTTTGGTGCGTGGCAAAAGAGCTCAAACAGGCCGCTCCATCCCTGGCGCAAGTCTCTCTTTTTCAGAAACGTCTTCTAATGCATAAAATCTATCGGTTTATTAGCAGGCAAATTGTTTTGCCCGCTCCGGGGCAAATGATAATTTACTTTATTTTTTTTAAAAACGTTTGGTCCCTCTGAGGCCAACTCTTCGCCGGCTTTTCATCCTGTAATTACTTTAGGCTCCGCAGGAGCCGAACATTTTTAAGAAATCAATTCTACAAATTGAATTGCTCCGGAGGAGCAAAACTCTGCTGAATTAATTGGCTTTGATCAAATTAATTTCCAAATTTGTGAGATCATTTTTTAAAAACTAATGTATGCCAGTAATTTTACCCGTTAAAGGTGTGTTTCCTAAATTTGGAAAAAACTGTTTTATTGCTCCCAACGCCACGGTAGTTGGTGATGTGGTAATGGGCGATGATTGCAGTGTGTGGTTCAATACCGTTATTCGCGGCGATGTAAACAGCATACGCATTGGCAACAAAGTAAATATACAGGATGGGGCGGTGCTGCACTGTACTTATGAAAAGACAAAAGTACATTTAGGCAACAATGTTTCGATTGGGCACAACGCCATTGTGCATGGCTGCAAAGTTCACGATAATGTACTCATTGGCATGGGTGCCATTGTAATGGACAATTGCGAAATTGGCAGTAATACCATAATTGCAGCCGGTGCTGTGGTTACCGAAGGAACAATAGTGCCGAGCGGTTGTATTTTTGCAGGCGTTCCCGCCAAAAAAATAAAAGATATTTCGGAGGAATTAATCAGCGGTGAAATTAACCGCATTGCCAATAATTATTTAATGTACAGCGGTTGGTTTAAACCTGAAGAATGATTAAATTTGATAAACCCCAAAAAGGAGGAAAAGTCCACCAATCTTGCTAAAATAACCAGATTGGAGGACAAAAGTTCCTCCTATAAGGGAGTTACAACCAATTACCGCGGACTGTTTTTCCTTTAGACAAATTATCGGCGGACAAAATCTTTTCTTCTTTTATTTTGCTTGCGGACTTTACAACTTGGCCGGGACAAAACCGATGTTACGAATAACCATTCGTAAATTGTAACATGACGTTAGACTTGAAGACAAACTGATGTTGCGAATAACGGATTGTTAAACGTAACATGGCTTAAGCTTTAGTAAACTA
>JANYBY010000233.1 GCA_025360565.1 Bacteroidota bacterium | reverse complement strand
TTTTAGCGGAACGAAATTTTAATGTAACGGAATTAATTCCTGTTGCATCTGAAAAATCACTTGGAAAAGAAATTGAATTTAAAGGACAAAAATATAAGATTCGCTCTATGCAATTGGCCATCGCAGCGTCGCCAAAAATTGCTTTATTTTCCGCCGGCGGAAGTACTTCTTTAGAGTGGGCAACAAAATTTGCGGAAGCGGGCATTACAGTAATTGATAATTCTTCGGCGTGGAGAATGGATCCTACAAAAAAATTAGTTGTACCTGAGGTGAACGCGCATGTATTGCAAAAAACCGATAAAATAATTGCCAATCCAAATTGTTCTACCATACAAATGGTTGTTGCGTTAGAGCCTTTGCATAAAAAATATAAAGTTAAACGCGTGGTGGTTTCTACTTACCAAAGCGTAACGGGCACCGGTGTAAAAGCGGTTGAACAATTGCTGAACGAACGCCAGAACGGCAGCAGCGAACAGATGGCTTATAAATATAAAATAGACCTGAATGTGATACCGCAAATTGATGTATTTACCGATAACGGTTACACCAAAGAAGAAATGAAAATGGTGAACGAAACCAAAAAAATAATGGGCGATGATTCCATTGCGGTTACAGCCACAACCGTTCGTATTCCTGTAATGGGCGGCCATAGCGAAAGTGTTAACATTGAATTTGAAAATGAATTTGATATTAATGATGTATTTGAACTTTTAAGAAACGCGCCGGGTATTATTGTTGAAGACGATATTAAAAATCAGGTTTACCCAATGCCAATGAACGCGCATAACAGAGACGAAGTTTTTGTAGGAAGAATCAGGCGCGATGAATCGCAGCCAAAAACATTGAACATGTGGATCGTTTCGGATAACCTACGTAAGGGCGCGGCAACTAACGCTGTGCAGATTGCGGAGTACTTGGTGAAGGCAGGGTTGGTTTGATTTCTACGAACTTGCTCTAAAGTCTACGAATTACGAATCTTTACGAATTTACGAATCGAACTGCCTAAACCCAGATTTGTACATTCGTATCCTATTCGTAATTCGTAGCACTTTATTTTTCATTTTACGTTTATAATTTTTAATTTAGTAAAATGGTAACACGCCCGTTTAATTTTAAAAAGTGGATCGACGAAAATCGTCATTTACTAAAGCCCCCGGTAAATAACAAGGTTGTTTATAAGGACGCGGAATTTATTGTAATGGTAGTTGGCGGGCCTAACTCCCGCAAAGATTATCACTACAACGAAAGCGAAGAATTTTTTTATCAACTGGAAGGAAATATTACTGTACAAATTCAGGAAGACGGCAAAGCTGTTGAAGTACCAATAAACGAAGGCGATATATTTTTATTGCCGCCAAAATTACCGCATAATCCGCGTCGAGGACCAAATACTATTGGTTTGGTAATGGAACGCAAAAGAAAAGAGGATGAAAAGGACGGATTATTATGGTTTTGCGAAAAATGTAACACGCCTTTACACCAGGCCTATTTTAAATTAACTGATATTCAAACTCAATTTCAATCGGAGTTCAAACGCTTTTACGAAGATAAAAATTTACGAACCTGTAAATCCTGCGGCTACGTAATGGAACCGCCTCCCGTAATAAGTTGATTTAATTATTTTAAATAGTGCTTGCATGAAAACGTCATCTGTTTCGTTATTTTCAGGCTTGAAAACAGTCATTTACTATTGGTAAACTCCTATTCTCAAGCCTTTGAAAATGCCTAACATCTAACATTTTCTTGCAAGCACTCAAAATACTGAATTTTTTTTGTGACACTAAATAATAATTTTAATCAATCTGGGTCAAATAATAAAATACTTAAAAGCTAACTGGTTTGTTATTTTACTCTTGCTGATTGGCCTGCACATTACTTTTTTTCAACTTACGGGTTATAATCTTAAAAATGTTATCGGTGATCTTGGCGATTCACGATTTATCATCTCAATAGTTGAATATAATTATCAATGGCTTAGCGGAAATTATTCAAATTACTGGGATGGTTTTTTTATGTTTCCCGATAAAGAAGTTATTTCGTATTCAGATAATTTATTGGGCATAACGCCGTTTTACGCGCTTTTCAGACTTTTTGGTTTTGATTATTTGAGCGCTTTTCAATTACTGATTTTGCTCTGTCATATTTTAAATTTTACTTTTTGTTATTATTGTTTCCATAAAATAAGTGGCAATAAATACGCAGCGGCCTTCGGGGCTTTTATTTTTGCTTTTAGCATTGCTCTCGATGGCATGCATAATCACCCACAATATTCATTTCGCTTTTGCATTCCTTTGTTTTTTTATTTCATGTACATTTACCTAAACACGTTTCAACTACGCTCTTTGGTTTTCGCTCTTTTATTTTTAATAATCCAATTTTACCTGGGCATTTACCTTGGTTATTTTTTACTTATTGTAGCCGGCTTTTTTATTGTTTGTCATTTTATTTTCAACTCCCCAACGCTTCAAAAATTAAAAAAAATGTTACCGCATTTTGTTTTAGGTTCGGTTATTTTTTTAGTGTGCCTGCTTCCCCTCTTTTATTTTTATTACAAGCGTAATCAAACCTCGGGTTACTACACCGATTACGATTTTTACATGGAAACTATTCCAAGATTATCTTCCTATTTACGCTCTTTTTCCGGTTCGGTTGCCTGGTTTTTTTTAAGAGGAACCGACGTGAGTTCCAAATACGTATGGCTCCATATTTTATTTCCAGGAATTATAATTTTTATTTCCATTATACTTTCAGCTATCTTAATTTTTAAGGGCGAACAAAAAAAACTATATCTTACTCTTTTAATTAGCATTTTTGTTTTTATCCTCTTCACTATAAATTATAATGGGCACACGTTGTATGGTTATTTAATGAAAATTCCGGGAATTAAAGCGGCGCGTGTAGTAAGCCGTTTTGTAAGCGTTTTGATCTTTTTTGGCGCTTGGTTGGTTTGTTTAAACATCACTTACATACAAACTCATTTTGTAAAATATGCTAAACTCTTGGTATTTATTTTTCCGATCTTTTTAGTGTTTGATAATTACTGCCTGCCCTGGGGCTTCAAGGTATTTAATAAAGAAGAAGGCAGGGCCAGGGTCGAGAATTTAAAAACTAAAATTGAGCAAGGGGCAAACAATAAGCAATACAAGGCCTTTGCCTACATTCCTGCAATTAGTACAGATAGTTATATTTATCAGGTTGATGCCATGTTGTGCGCTTTGAAAATGAAAACCAAAACTGTTAATGGTTATTCAAGTTCGGCGCATAAAGAATTTGGGCCTTTTTGGCGAAACATTGATTCAACAAGCCTTTCAAACTGGTGTAGAGTGATGAATCTACCCATTGACTCGGTGCAAGTTGTAAAATAATTGTCTATTTCCTGTTTAAAAACAGTTTTTTATCCCTCCGCTTAATTTCTTAAATTTGTTATCTAAAAAATCGATAAATGAAATTTGGTGTAGTAGTATTTCCCGGTTCAAATTGCGATGAGGACATGGTGTATGTTCTTAAAAATATAATGGGACAAGAAACCGTAAAGCTTTGGCATAAAAATACCGAACTTGAAGGTTGCACACATATAATTTTACCCGGAGGATTTTCTTACGGTGATTATTTGCGCAGCGGCGCCATTGCACGCTTTTCGCCAATTATGGGCAAAGTAATAGAACATGCCAATAACGGCGGTTTTGTTTTCGGCGTTTGTAATGGCTTCCAAATCTTATGCGAAAGTGGCCTATTACCCGGTGCATTGCTTCATAATAATACCCGAAAATTTATTTGTAAGAATGTTTTTATTAAAGCAGAAAATAACAACACTTTAATTACTGCTAGAGTTCCAAAAAATAAAGCTTTAAAAATTCCTATTGCACATGGCGAAGGAAAATATTTTGCGGATGAGGCCACGCTTAAAAATTTAAATTCAAACGGGCAAATATTATTCAGGTATTGCGATGAGAATGGAAAGATAACGGATGAGGCCAATCCAAATGGCGCAACCGAAAATATTGCCGGCATTTGCAACGCTTCCAAAAATGTATTTGGTATGATGCCTCACCCTGAACGCGCTTCAGACAAGGAGTTGGGCAATGAGGATGGGAAGTTTTTATTTGAAAGCCTCTTAGAAAAAGTGCTTGCTTAATTCTACACTGAATGTCGAAAACCTTATCTATTCTTATTCCCGCTTATAATGAAGCGAGAACTATTCATTTAATATTGGATAAGGTAATTGCCGTTAATTTAAACGGTGATGTGAACAAAGAAATTATAATAGTTAACGATTGCTCAACGGACGCAACCAAAGAAACGATTGAGAATTATTTTCAAAAAAATTCGGCCGTAAATTATAATTTATTTAACCAGCCTAAAAATATGGGCAAGGGCGCGGCCATCCATAAAGCGATTGAACTGGCAAAAGGAGATTATTTGATAATACAGGATGCCGACCTTGAATACGACCCAAATGAATACAATATTTTATTGAAACCAATTTTAGACGAAGTTGCGGATGTTGTTTACGGCTCAAGATTCATTGGCGGAAAACCTCACCGAATTTTATTCTTTTGGCACAGTTTAGGAAACAAATTTTTAACAGGCTTGAGTAACATGTTCAGTAATTTAAATTTAACGGATATGGAAACCTGTTATAAATTATTCAGAGCCGATATAATAAAGAACATTGCATTACAAGAAAAGCGATTTGGATTTGAACCGGAAGTAACCGCCAAAATTTCGCGCATTAAAAATTTACGTTTATATGAAGTAGGCATTTCCTATTACGGCAGAACTTATGAGGACGGAAAAAAAATAGGCTGGAAAGACGGGTTTAGAGCCATTTATTGCATTTTAAAATACGGTTTATTCAGGTGATTCAATTCGATTCAAAAACCACAAGCTTAAAATCTTCTTCCTTGAATTCTTTTATTTTTTTCAAGTTCACACATTTTTCCATGTCCTCTTGCTTATGGTGGCAAGCAAAATCACTGAAACCGTTATCCCAAAAATAATAGAATTTACCTTTTACACCTTCTTGCGTGCAATTATTCAGTGAAAAACCAAAACACTCGCGGTTGCTCAGATCAAATGGATCGTAATCGTCATAAAAAACTATACCCGGATGCGCATAAAAAATGGTGGAATTGGGTTGACGGTATTTTTTAAACCATTTGGCCGCGGCAATTTCAGCCTTTTCAGGGCCCGTTGCCTTTCTCGGATAAGTATAGTTTCGGAAAGTAGATTTTAGCAGGGAAATAGTTATAAAAATTAAAATAACGGTTCGTATCAAATTAAATTTTATCCTCCAGATCAAATTTAAAAAATACATACAAAGAATTGAAGCCAGTGGAACAACGCTTGCAAACACTCGCTCTAACCCTGCCGATGCAAACTTGCCGGTGGCCCAGGCATAAACATGAAATAGGAAAAAAGCTATTGACGGAATAAATACCAGGCAAAATATTTTAAAGTTAGGTCCGGTACTTATAATAAAATTGTATTCTTTGTTAATGATAATATATCTTATTAAAATAAAAAAGCCCAAAATGAAACACTTAACAAATGTATTGCTGAACGAATAATTAAAACGTAAAAAATGGATCCAGGTGCCCTTACCATAAGGGCTTACCGCGCGGTAAGGCAATTCAGTGAAATACCATAAAAAATCGTGTCCCGAAAAAAATCCTATGAAAGAGTAAATTATAAACGCTGTAAAAAATAAAGGAATAAATTTAAATTGCCGTATGAGCGTTAAATAGCTGCTAAAAATAACGATCATAAAAACACCTTCGGTTCTTGAATACATTAAAAAAGAAGCGAGCACAGCGCCCCAAAAATATTTTTCGCAAAACAAAAGGTAAGCCGAAAAAATAAGGAGCAAGCCAAATAAAGGCTCCGTTAAACCGGATTGAATAACCGCTAAATATACAGGGGCAAACAAAGTAAGTACGATTGCAAAATAGCTGAAACCAAAATTTAATTTTCGGCACCAAATAAAAGCTACATAGGCACTCAATAAACCGCAAATAATATTAAACACATTTAAGGCATAAAACCCTAATTGAGATACAGGCGCCGTTAAAAGGATAAAAAAAGGTTTACCCCAATGGTGTAGAAAAAATTTAGGGTACTGAAAAGCATATTTAGAAAAATAATAATGCCAAATGTTATCGCCGCCGCCCTCGCAGGTTTCGTTAAAGTAAGAAATGGTAACTATAAATATTCCGCTGAGAACTAATAAAATTATTCCGAAATGTTTTGATCTTCCAGATAATAATTCTTTCACTTTCGCTTATTTCTTTTTGTTAACCATTAGGAATACTTTCGTCAAATAGCTTTTTCTTCCGGATTTCCTTTTTCACCCTTCAGTAAAGCTATTTCTTGCGCCAGCTTTTTTATTTGTTCGTGTTGTTTAGAATTTACCACCGATAAGTGGATGAGAAAAATAAAGATCATAAAAAAGAAGAAAATAAAAATAAGTGAGGGGGCATAATAAACTCCGAAAAAATTGGCGAGTAGGTCAAGGCTTTTTCGCCAAACCGAAAATACCAAAAACATTACTCCCATTAAGATCCAGATGATGGAATATTCGGTTCGTAATTTTCCTTTAATAATAAAACGGGCAATTAATCCTAAAAAAAACAGAACCGCCACAATAGCAATGATTTGAATTTTATCCATTTGTTTTCATTTTTAAATGTAAAAAAAGTGTATTCAACGAAACTTTTACCATGTAATAAATACTCGTAAAGCGCCTGATCGACGAAACGCCGGCAACCCGCTCATTCATTATCACCGGGACTTCCATAATTGTTAATTTTTTATTGGTAAGGTAAATGATAGCTTCCGGCTCGGGGTATTCATCAGGGTAATATTTAATTAATTCTTTAATAGCGCTTTTGTTGTAAGCTCTATAACCGGAAGTAGAATCTTTTATTGATACACCGGTTAAATACTTATTTAGTTTCGAAAAATAATCGATTCCAAACCGGCGCAATACCGATGATTGAAAACCTTCCTTGTCAATAAAGCGCGATCCGATGATGACATCGGCCTTGTTATTTAATAAAGGCTCCATGAGTTTATGCAATTCCGAAGGCGGATGTTGCCCGTCTCCATCCATTTGTATAGCCACATCAAAATTATTTTTGGCGGCATAAATAAATCCAAGCTGAACAGTGCCGCCAATTCCAAGATTAATAGGATTACTAAGGTAATTTGCTTTTAGCTCCTTCAGTTTCAAAACAGTAGCGTCTTTAGAACAATCGTTAATAAATAACGGGGTTATATCACAACCGGGTATTTTTATTTCTTTTACTTGTGAAAATAAAAGTGAAATATTTTCGGCCTCGTTGTAACAAGGGATAATAATTAATATTTTTTTATTGGTCTCTATTTTCTCCGCTCCTTAGTTTTTCGTAATCGGGTTCTTTTAACGATTTCCAAAATCTCATTTGATGTTCGTCATCCAGCACATAATGCCCCCAAATAAGCCAATATGTTTCCTTAGTCATTGAATTGAAGTGCACATACGTTTTTACATACTGGTACGTTTGCCCTAAAGACAAAGAGATGCCCGAAAATACTATTGCGAAAAAAATAACTCTTACAAATTGTAATGCTTTTTTAAAATTTCCGGCATTTGTAAAATAATTGCAGCAGGAGGCAATTGGCACTGATAAATAAGCGATGTGTTGCGTAAACCCTCTTGCGCCATAACCGCCGCCGAAAAACCAATCCCACCAGCAGCTAAGCATGTACACATTAGTAATTAAAAGAAAAAGTACAACCGGCCTTAATTTTTTCACTTCGCCTTTCATAAAAAAGAAACCAATAAATGCCAAAATAATTAATGGCGTATAAGTGATCCATCCTTTTCGGTAACTGAATAATACGTTTATTAATTGAGGATCTGACCAAAAGAATTTTTCATCGCCATAGGAAAAGAAAAAATACGATCCGGTTCTTTCTTTCCAAAATAATAATTGAGGGATCCATATTAAAATAATAATCGCGAGCATCGTCAATAAATGAAACTTGTATTGCATGAATTTATTTAATTGCATTTTAAAATTAAACCGTTCCGCATCCGTCCAAAAAATAAATACTAATCCCACTAGGGCTTCGGTTGGCCTTATTAAACTAATCATACCCAATAAAAATCCGACCAAAATAGTATTACCCCAACCCGGTTTTTTATGCCAGTTGTACATTGAAAGTAAGAACGCGCTTATTAAAAAAAATAAATAGCCATGCGTCATTTCGCTCATGCCCATTGTATAATAAAATAAATTAGTGCCTAAAAAACAAACCGCTAAGGTAATTGTGACGACCAGTTCATTAAAAAAATTTATGAGAAAATTTCGCAGAAAAAATAATCCGAACATAACATAAAAAATACTGCCCCAATGAAGGGCTGTGGCAAAGCCTTCGCTGAATCCGTCTTTGGCATCGTTCTGATTAAAGGCAATTTTGTAACCCAATGCAAAATATGGCGCATACAAAATCGACATGCCGTAGGTAACTTTAGGAATTCTTTTGCCGAGAGGTGAGTAAGGCAAAAATCCCATGGCATTATTGTTAAACTCAAACGAATCGTTATTGCAAAATTTAGCGGGCAAATAGCTGTAGTAATTAGCAACATCCCATACAAAATTAGTTTGTTGATAGTGCCAACCGCGCCAAAGATCCATTGTCCAGCAGCAAAAGCAAATGCAAAAAATAATGAACAGGTTCGAAGGTTTTGTAAGCGGACTCGTATCGATGGATAATTTCAAAACTCGGTATGTAATTTTAACTGGTCAGTTGTTTCAAATATAATAAAAAAAAGGGCTAAAAACCTGTGTTTTTCAATAAGATTATTGATAAAGCCCTGTTAACAATGAGGCAAGCTCTACTTAATTTTATAAATGATCAATCCGCGATGCGTAGCAATAATATTTTTTGAGAAATCGTAGTTATATTCCCTTTTGAATTTGGCCGAATCGCTTAAAATTAAATATTTTACATTTTTATGCTGAATAAATGAATCAACATCGTGTTTGAGGGCTTCGTTGCCAAAAGTTACACCCAATTGATTCATTAAATATAAACTGCCGCAATCCGTATTATCATAACCACTCACCACCCTATCTTCTCTTTTTATGCCAAGATTCCTAAGTTTAGGTTCCAGATCTTCGTAAGCTCTGAAGTCACCGGTCCAGTAAAATATATCGGTGCTGTTCCTTTCATACATTTTATTTTTTGTTTTCAGGAAACTTTCTTTTAGGTTGAAAAATATGACGATCAACAAAAGAAGTTTGACAGGATAAAAATATTTTTCAGAAATTTTATTTACTATATCGGCAAAACACAAAAACAAAAAGAAAAGTGTTGGCAGAATGGTAATAATATAATAGTCGTGATGGATAAACTGGTTTTGAAATAATAAAAAATAACACAAGGATCCTAACAAATACAATATTGTTATCGAAAACAATAAACGATCAATGAATTTGAATCCCAAAAGAATAAAAATAAAAACTAAGCCTAATAAAATATAACTCTCGCTTGAATAATAATGATTCAGCCAAAAATCTCGCATTTGTTTTAGCACTGTTATCAGGCTTTCCCAGCCATCATACATATTTACGGATAATAAAAATGTTTGGCCACCGTGAGATTTGGGAAACCATGCCGAATATTTATACCAGGAAATAATTACAACAAAAGCCAATACAATTCTTACAATTACTTTTTTCTTGTTATTAAACAAAAACATTTTTTCGCCGGAACTGAAAAATTTTAATTTATCTAACAGCATTAAAATAAAAACAATTGCGAAACAACTAGCCGCTGTAAATTTTAATAACACACCCAAGCCTGCCATAATTACAAATAAATTAAGATGACGGTCTTTATCCGTTTTAAAATATTTGAATAAGAAAAACCAAGAAGCCAAGATGAGCCCAAGACTCGGCGGATCGGGCATAAAATTGGCGCTGTAAAAAACAAGAACCGGTGAGCAAACAATGGCGAAAATAATACTCAAAGAAATTAAATTGTTTTTGGAAAATTTAAGCGTTAGCAAATAAAAAAATAAAAGTCCAAATGACATTATTATTAAACTGATGCCTCTTAAATATATTTCGTTAAAACCAAACAGTTTGTACGAAACGGCCCCAAGGTAATAGATCACAGGGAATTCAAGCCCTGTATAACCCTTCCCGTCAATATTACGCTGATATTGCGGGGTAAAAAAATTCATGTCATTCTCAAAATAATTTAAAGCGATAGACGCGCGCGAACATTGGGCAGACATATGAACCGAGCAAGGCCGCTTATCCATAAATTTATAAATACCAACATAGGTATAAAAAAAATGGATGCCGATCACAAATACGGCAACAGAGATCAGTTTATTGATCTTTTCATCGCGGAATTTAAATTTATTACCAAAATCAATTAATTTTTGATTGAACGAGCCTTCGGTATTTTTAAATTCGTTCATTTAGAATTACAGTTTTTCTTTTATTTCGATCTTTAAGGTATCAATATCAAAATTCTCATTTTCCGAATTGCCTAAATAAGCCAGGGCGCTTACTTCTTTATAGTATTTATTATTTACACTCGGCGGTAAAAGCATTGAATCTTTAAAAGGGCACCATTTATTTATTTCGGTGTAATAATATTGTATATATATGCCACGCCATAGGATCAATTCATTTTTATCATCGGTTGCCGCTATAATAATGTTTGAATTAGAATGCGCATAATTGGTCCGAATTTTTCCGCTTACAATAACATACAACTGTTTGTTGCTATGCTCCGGCGTAACAGTGTAAGTTCCAATTAAGCCTCCCTGGCTTTTCCCTTTTAAGCGTGAGTATTCAAAATGTTTAAGACTGTCAACCATCACTACACTTGATGTGCCTGGTTTATTGGTGTTAGCAGTAATGGTTAAAGTTTTAAGCGTGATGTATCTATCATCACAAGCCGAAAGAAAAAAAATGCTTACAATTAAGGTCGTTATTTTTTTTCTCATCTTTTTTTTAATCGATCACCATTTCTTTTATGTCGCCTTCAATGATCAATTTTCCCGCTGTTGCATTTTTTATTTGTTCAACACTAATGCCCGGGGCCCTTTCCAGCAACTTAAAGCCGCCCTGAGGCAGAACATCGTAAACACCCAATTCGGTAACTATTTTTTTTATGCAATTTACACCCGTTAAAGGCAGATCACACTTTGGTAATAGTTTTGATTGGCCGGCTTTATTAACTTGCTGCATGGCAACAATTATATTTTTAGCGCTGGCAACAAGATCCATAGCGCCGCCCATACCCTTCACCATCTTTCCGGGAATTTTCCAATTGGCAATATCACCGTTCTCACTTACTTCCATAGCGCCCAAAATAGTTAGGTCTACTTTTTGAGATCGGATCATACCAAAACTCATAGCACTGTCAAAAATACTTGAGCCCTTTAATAATGTAACAGTTTGTTTGCCCGCGTTTATCAGATCAGCGTCTTCCTCGCCCTCAATGGGAAAGGGACCCATTCCTAAAATTCCATTCTCTGACTGAAGAACTACATTAAATTCTTCCGGAATATAATTTGCAACCAAAGTTGGAATACCAATTCCAAGGTTAACAAACATTCCGTTTTTTACCTCTTTCGCTATGCGTTTTGCAATTCCGTTCTTATCTAACATACTTAATAGGCTTTTATATAATAATTATTAAATTGATCCTTTAATTTATTGGCAACATTTTTTGAAACTGTCATTCTTCCTTTGTAACTGTAATGCTCATTGGTCCAAACCTGATCGCTGTATTCTTTCCCCGGAACGGCTTCCAAATTATCTATTACAACACAATTATTTTTATTATAGCGTTTCACAAGATAGTCCCTGTTTTCTTTCATTAAAAATACTAATTCTTTGCCTACCAAACTATCGGCATACTGAATGTTTTCAGCCATTAAGTTTAAATACAAATTAATTTTATTTTTGGCACACCAATCCGCAATAAAATCAAAGTCTTTTACTCGTGGATTTTCGTCGTTTATATTAAAAGCAAATGCCTTAATGTAATGACATGCAAGCCCAATTTTCGGAAAATCCCAAGAGCCGTCGGGGTGCTTATATCCCCCCCATCCCATATTATTATCCCATGCCCGCACTGTATTATACTTAAAAGGAAAAGGAAATTTTATTTCGGTCCACTCCCACTCATTTTGCAGCATTTTTTCGCGCTCAGCCTCTGTTTTATTATCATATGCGTTTAAAGAAAGCAAAAAACGGTTTACTAAATTTGGGTAAGGCTTAATAAGCATAATACATTCCTGCAAAGGTGTTTCGAGTTTTGAATGGATCCATGGGGCATCAAACGAACGCATGTTGAGTGTTACAATTACCGCTTTTGGTTTATAGGATGGATCTATTTGTGTAAGCCAATACCGATATAAGCCGGCATGCGCGGCGGGTTTATTTACCGCGATGATCTTTAATTTCGGAAAAAAAAGATTTGTCATTTCAGAAATACACAATTTGGTAGAATCCTTATCCTGAACATTAAAGTTGGATGATTCGGCAAAATACAAAATGTCCGTCTCCTTTTTTTTCTTTTTCATTTCAAGAACTTCCTCACATTCATTATACAGGTCTTTATCATACAGGGTAAAATTGTAAATAAAGTTTAACGCGATAATAATAAGCGCTAAACCCAATATTCGTATAACAATTTGTTTTACCATTAAAACTGAAAATAAATAAACGCGTATTTTTTTGTTCCTGAAAATGCCATTAAACCGAATATTAAGGTAGCATAACATACCCAGCGGTATTGTGGTTTATAGCTTCCAAGCAATGTATCAAATCTTGAATTATAAATCACGCTATCCGTAAAGATAAGAATAACACTAAACACGATCGCGTTTACAGCCGAAATATCAACACCGGGCAAATGAACATTCCTAATTATGGCCTTAAACATATCTTTTGCTTTTTGAAACGATTCGGCCCTGAAAAAGACCCAGATAAAAGATGTTAGCACAAATGTTTTTATGGTAAGTAATACACTCACCACATTCCATCTATCGGGCATTTTAAATTTAAATAATTTAGTAAATAATTTTTCTAAAATAAGCATCAGCCCATGTAATCCGCCCCAGGCAATGAATGTCCAGCTTGCCCCGTGCCAAAGGCCGCTTAACAAAAAAACTAATAAAATATTAAACACCCATCTGGGAACTTTAACACGGTTGCCGCCCAGAGGAATATATAAATAATCTTTAAACCAGGTGCTGAGCGAAATGTGCCAGCGTGACCAAAATTCGGAAACGCTTTTTGACAGATAAGGTGTTTTGAAATTGTCCATTATATCAATTCCCAACAATTTTGCGCAACCCAAAGCGATGGTTGAATAGCCGTAAAAATCGGCATAGATCTGAATTGAAAATAAAAACACCGCCGCTAATACTTGAGAAGTATTGCATTGCAAGGGATTCCAATACACATCGTTTACGAAAGGCGCGATGTTATCGGCCACAGCCATTTTAATGAATAAGCCGAATAAGATCAGTTTAAATCCGTCAGAAAAGTTTTTATAAATAGGTTTATGTTCCAGCTTTAATTGTTCGCCAAGCTTGCCGTATCGCTCAATTGGGCCTGCAACCATTTGCGGGAAAAATAATACGTAATTGGCAAAATATCCCAAATGCTTTTCGGCTTTTTGATTTCCGCGATACACTTCAATGGTATAGCTCATAGATTGAAATGTGTGAAAAGATAAACCGATTGGTAAAATTATTTCAAGGTTCCAGGGATGAAATTCTTTGCCGAAAAAAGAAAAAACAGAGCCTAAATTTTCGTTGAAGAAATTAAAATATTTAAAGATCCCCAGCAGGGCAATGTTGGCAGTTAAACTGGCGATCAAATAAAACAACCTTGTTTTACCTTTGGTAGCTTCAATATCTTGTGCCGCTACAAAATCAATTAAAATAATAAAAAATAAGATCAGAATGTATTTAGGCACAAATACCATGTAAAAATAACAGCTCGCCACGAAAACAAGCATCCATCGGAATTTGTGCGGCAAAAGGTAATACAGGCCGATGACTATAGGCAAAAAAAATAAAAACTGCAGAGAATTAAACGACATTTTTAATTTTTTATTTTAAATACCTCAACATGGCTTTTTTTAAGAACCGATTCAAGTTTATTGGAAATGTTCGTGAATGCTTTGTACTGTTTAATGTTAGGATCAATAAGTACAAGGTAATCGTATTTCCTTTTTTCCATTATGGTAGGAATTCTTACAGTATCATTGTAATCAAATGCCGGAATCGAAAGTCCTTTTTGATCCATAAGATAAAGTGTGATATCAAAACTTTCATCCGGAATACTTAAAAACATATCGGTTCTTTTTATTCCCAGCTTTCTTAATTCCGGCGTTATTGTTTCAAGCGGTGCGGTAGTACTTTCTCGATTCCATAATACCCAATCGGAATATTTTTTTTCTTCAACCGACATGAACGGAAACCAATCACATAAACTATCGTGTTGTATCATCCGTGAACGATAATACGCTGCCGAATAAAACGCGCTAAAAAAAAGCACTATTATGACCAGGCTTTTTACAAGTTTTGTATTGTTGGCAATAAAGGTGGTTTGATTCAGGATATTGCTTACGCAGAAAAAAGTGATCACCGGGAAGATCATTAAATTACTGAGGTAATAATCGTGCACGGTAAACACCTGGAAAAAAAATAACAAATAGCCGATAAAAAACACAAACGAAAACACAAACGTATATCTGAAAAAATGATCAAGTTTTTTAAAGTTTGAAAAAACAAAAATGATCATTAATATCACCAGGAAAAAAATAGCCCGGTTAAAAAACACCGGGAATAATTCGTTTATTAGGATTCGCGTGGTGTTGATCAAATTTTCGCCTTTCATTTCCCATATAGGGAGCACCGTTAATAAAAAAACGCTGTTATTATGTTTATTATAAGCAATGGCCCATTTGTACCATACCACACAAATTGCCAGCGAAGCAAAAACCCAAATCATGGGAATAAACTTACGGGTAAAAAGTTTTTCGGTTTTAAAAAAACTATTCCAGCTCAAAATATCTATCATCGAAAAAAACGCAATGGTGCCAAGTCCCACAAGGGCGCTGGCCTTTAAGAGTACAGCCAGCGTTCCTAAAAAAAGCGACAAATAAAAATACTTCATCTGCTTGGTCCTATAAAATCTATAAAAATAACAGTAGGTTAAAATACAAAACGAAAGAGCGGGAACATCGGCAATAAAATTAAAACTATAATACACCAAGAGCGGAGAGGTAAGTAAAAGGCCGGTGAAAAAAAAAGCACTTGATCTTGATACGAAAAAGCGCACAAGGGTTTGAAAGAGCACCAGCATACTCGCAATAAAAATAAAATATTCTAAAAAGCGGTAAAAGCCTTCGCGCTCACCGAACATTTTCCACAAAATTGCAACCGCGTAATTTAAAATCGGGCATTCGCTCACAGCCTTGCCGCTTATGGCGCCTTGCCAATGTATTGTGGGGCTAAAAAAATGCATGCCCTCTTCGTAATAATTTTTTGTGATCGAGAGGCAATCTGTTTGCCGCCATTGGTGAATGGTAATGGGACGATATTTATACGTTTTGTTGTAAGCGTTTATAAAAAATAAGATGATAACAAAAGCAAGGAGCACCGCGCTAGGAATCCATTTTACAGATTTATTTGGCCGCCAATTCATTTTTTACAACTCGTTTAACTTATATAAAACACAAAATTTGTTCTCAGATTGATAACATTTAACCGTTGAACTATCAATAAAATTTTTTAGCTCTTTGTTCTCTTCCTTCTTCAAAATATTCTGATCTCCGTAAACACAAATATAATCAGGCCAAATGGTGCCTTCCTTTTTTTTTTCCGGCATTATCACATCTTTTATTTTCTTTTTCCATAACATGGGGAACCAACCCTGTGTAGCCTCATAATTCTCGGTTATCACCACTTCCTTACTCAAACCCAGATAATTTGCATAGTGCTCCCTATAAAACATACAAGCAAAATCGACAGAATATATAATTGATCTATCTTTAATATGTTTTCCTGCTTCAATAATGGCTTCTGAATTTTTTGACTCAGCATAAATAACCTCATTTCTTGATATTGCAAGTTGAATAGAGGAATACAAAATTACAATGAGAGAAAACACAACAATACGCTTTGAGTTATATTTAAAACAACAAAGCCAGAACGCGCAGAAATAGAAGGCCAAATACAATAAACGATCGATCAGCATGCCCCCAAGCATACCGTTTGACACGTAAAAAACTAAACAAAATAAAATGACTGAAAGGAAAATAAAAAAATCGATCCTTAGAAAACCGCTCCTGACAGCTGAATTCCACCTAAGCGACATGACATAAAATACCAATCCAATAAATAATGGTGGAATTAAACAGGAATACTGCAATTCATTCTGCGGGCTGAAAATAATGCCGGGTGAAAACGTAAGAAGTTGCTTGCATTTTTCGGCCGAATCCAGGTCTGTATTAAAAGCCATTATACTTATCTTTGTTGAAAAAAGAAAAAACAGGGTCAATGAAGGAAGAAATAAAAGTAAAAAAAAAGTTAGGCTCTTAATGCTTTCGCCGAACTTTATTTCGCGCCTTAAAATCGTAAGTAAAAAAACTGAAATTAAAGTAAAGCCAAAAACAAAACCATGCGCAAAAAAAAGCAGACAAGAATTCAACGAAAAAAAAATGGCTTTTGAAACGCTTGCACCGTTTAAAAAACGGTTTGTTAAAATAAGTTGGATATTGAAAAGAATAAAGGCTAAACTAAAATTAAACATACCAAAATGAAACAATCTGCTGAACACAAGCGGAAAGATCAAAAACGAAAGGATCGTATTTCCGGATAATTCTTTAACTGCTGCACGAAAAGACAAAGGCAAACCTAGCACGATAAAGCTAAACAAGATTTTTTCAGAAGTAATTGGGCCAAACACATTAAAAAGACCGCTCAAGATAAAATGAGACAAGCGGTTTGGGATAAAAAAAACATTTTTTTCATAAAATCCCTGTAAAAACTCACTTCCGCTGATCTGATTTAGCAAAGTTGCGTTGTACAAGTGAGCCGGCCCATCCATAGTAGTATAAATGTGCGGTATCCAAATGTTCAATAAACTCAAACATAAACAAAAAGCGAATATCAGTTTTTCAGGATATTGATACTTTTCTATTGATGTTATAAAACCCTTCAACTATGCTAATTTTAATTTTTTTTGATAAATCGATGATTATTTTTTTCTAACCGTTCGTTGCTCTATTCTTTTTTCGTAATGATCTCCCTGAAAAATACGGTGAACATAAATTCCCGGCGTATGGATCTGATCCGGATCTAATTCGCCGGCGGGTACTAATTCTTCTACTTCAGCAATGGTAATTTTTCCGGCCATGGCCATCATTGGATTAAAATTGCGGGCGGTACTTTTATAAATTAAATTACCCGCGGTATCGCCCTTCCAGGCTTTTACTATTGCAAAGTCCGACTCAAAAGCTTTTTCCATTAAGTAATCTTTTTCTTCGCCGTTGTATTTAAATTTTCGCACTTCTTTGCCAATGGCCACTTCGGTGCCAACACCGGCGGGCGTATATATTACAGGCATGCCATAACCCGCGGCCATGCAGCGTGTAGCCAATGTGCCTTGTGGAACCAGTTCAACCTCTAATTCTCCGCTTAGCATTTGTCGTTCAAATTCTTCATTCTCGCCAACATAACTAGAGATCATTTTTTTTACTTGTTTGGTTTGCAGTAATAAACCTAAGCCAAAATCATCCACACCGGCGTTATTACTGATGCAGGTTAAATTTTTTACACCCATTTTTACCAATTGGTTAATGCAGTTTTCGGGAATGCCGCATAATCCAAACCCTCCAACCATAAGGGTCATTCCGTCTTGTATTCCTTTTGTTGCTTCTTCAACATTTTTTACTACTCTGTTTATCATTTTAATAGGTTATTTACAAACTTTAAAAGTATGGATAAATACCAAGGTAAAAAATAAATTTTTACCAAAAAAAATGGTGTTTTTGCCAATGAAAATCCTATAACAAAATTAATGCCCCTTTGTTGTATCATTTGGCACAGCAGCGTATGAACCTGTCGGGTAATGAAATTTTTCCACCCTTAAAATGACCCAGTCATTGGCACGCAAAGTATCCTTT
>JANYBY010000160.1 GCA_025360565.1 Bacteroidota bacterium | reverse complement strand
GTTTAGTTATAAATTCAAAAATACCGGTAAAGTAAATTTAATCATCAGCTCAGCTGCCGGAAGTTGTGGTTGTACAGTACCCGAGTGGCCTAAAGAACCTATTAAACCCGGACAAGAAGGAAAAATAAATGTGGTATTCAGCAGCGAAGGAAGAGCGGGTTTGCAGGAAAAAACAGTTAACGTTGTAACCAATTGCGAACCGAGCACAAGACAAATAAAATTTAAAGCCGAAGTAATAGTACCCGAAACAGTAAAAGAAGATATATAGCAAAAAATAAATCGTAAATCTAAAATCGTAAATCTAAAATCAAAATCATGTTATCACAAATTATTTTAATGGGCGCACCACAACAAGGAGGAAACCCCCTAATGCAAATTTTACCATTGGTATTAATTATCGTTGTATTTTACTTTTTCATGATTCGTCCTCAGATGAAAAAAGCGAAAGACCAGAAAAAATACATTGAAGCTTTAAAAAAAGGCGATAAGATCTTAACCATTGGCGGTATTTATGGCAAAATTGTTGAAGTAAAAGAAGATGGTACCATGATCATGGAAGTGGAAGATGGAACAAAAATGAAAATTTCTAAGAATGCGGTTTCAAGCGACGCTTCTACAACAATTCCACAAGCTTAAATTAAGGTTTGGTAACATCAAACAATACATCCAAAAATAAATTAAAGCCTGGTAAAACCACGGCTTTTTTTATTTGCGTATTGATTGCTGCTTTTTTGTGGCTGGTTAAATCCCTTAACACAACTTATACCCATGGGGTTAAAATACCAGTTGAGTTTAAAAACATACCGCAAAATAAAAAACCAATATCAGGTATGCCCGAATTTTTAAATGTGGATATTAAAGTGAGCGGGTTAAAACTTTTTTTTATTTTATTAAATCAACCCTTTAAAAAAATGACGGTTGATTTTAATAATTTAAAAACTGTGAACCGAAATTATATTTTAACCCCGCTTACCCTCGACCTTAAAAGCAGCCTGAAGTTTGAAACCAATGTAAAACAAATTAGTCCCGACACCCTCTATTTTATTGAGAACAGCGGTTACCAAAAAAATGTTCCTGTTAAAATGGTAAGCTCTATAAAATGCGCAAAGGGCTATGGTTATAAAACACCGGTTATTCATCCCGATTTTTTAACCATTGTGGGCGACAGCGGCTCCGTAAAACACATTGATACTATTTATACACAAACATTTATCTTAAATAATTTAAACTCTTCTGTTGAAAAAAATCTAAGTGTACTTAAACCAAACGATAATGTTTATTTAAGCGTTAACACCGTTAGTGTAAGCATTAAAGTTGAAAAATTAATTGAACAAACGTTGTTTTTGCCTGTTTCGGTTTTAAACAGTCCGTTAAATGCCAAAAGCGTAAATATTTTTCCGGCAAGGGTAAAAATAAAATTTACAAGCCTGCAAAATGATTTTAATAGTTCAGATACAGTTAATTTTAAGGCCTCGGTTAATTGCTCAAATATGAATGCGGGCAAAACTACAGTATTTTTAAGTACACAGCCCGGCAATGTAAATGTTTTATCGGTTGAGCCAAAAGAGGTAGAACTTTTAATTATAAAAAAATGATAATTGGTTTAACAGGCGGCATAGGAAGCGGAAAAAGTGTTGTTGCAAATTTATTTGAAACGCTGGGCTGTGCTATGTTTAACAGTGATGAAGTTGCCAAAGCTGTGTATTTTAACGAGGAAGTGAAGAAAAAAGTTATAAATCTTCTTGGTGCTGAAGCTTATTTAAACTCAGATAAGTTGAACAAAACGTACATCGGCAAAAAAATATTTACAAATACTGATTTGCTACACAAATTGAACGACATAATACATCCCGAAGTTAAAAAACAATTTGCTGCATTTAAAAAAGATAATGTGGGTAAAATAATTGTGAAAGAAACCGCTTTGCTGTTTGAGGCAAAATTAAATAATGATGTTACCAAAATTGTTATGGTGGCCTCAAATGATGAATTACGAATAAAAAGAGTAATGGCACGTGATGGTATTTGTAAAGAAGATGTTTTGAATAAAATAAAGAGCCAGTTGCCGCAGGAAGAAAAAATAAAATTATCAGATTATGTGATCTATAATAACGAGGATGAGTTTTTGATTACACAGGTTTTAAAAATTTATAATGAATTGATTTTAAATGCCACAAAGGCGCAAGGACACTAAGTTTCACTAAGATATCTTTGTGTTTCTTGATGCCTTTGAGTCTTAGTGGCAAATTTTGAAAGTAATGTTGAGAAAAGATTACATAATGCGGCAGTTTGAAGAGTTTGGAAAAGTAATGGCCGTTATTTTTGGTTTAAAACGTGAGAAGGATTGGGAAAAATTTGAGAAAGAGATCGCAGAAGCTTCAAAAAAATTTGTTTCTGTTGATATTGCAAAGATCGAAGCGATGGACATGAATGAATTTGAGAAAGAGGTTTACAGCCTTTTTCCGGATCAGCAAAAAATACTGGCCGATCTCTTATTCGAAAAAATGAACTATTATTATGAAATAAATAAAAACGAAAAAGCAGAAGAATTAA
>JANYBY010000158.1 GCA_025360565.1 Bacteroidota bacterium | reverse complement strand
ATCTGCAGCAAATTGAAATAAGCCGCAAATTAAAAAAAGCCCTGATGAAACTAAGCCCAATACCAGTTTATTCATTAAGTAAAAGTACGGAAAAAAGCCCATCCTAAATCCTTCCCAAGGGGAAGGATTTTTAGAGGCAGGGCCACAAGACAGTCCTCGCGAGTGGCTGCGCAAATAAGAAGAGCAACATTTTGTCCGCAAAAAAACTTCCTGATTTTTTTTAAGGGAAACATTCGACCCTTTCAGGGTCGTAAACGTTTAGAAATTTCGCTATTAATATTTGACCCTTTCAGGGTCATTTGTGAGAACCCAATCCCGAAGGGATCAAATGTGACTAGAAAAAATATAAAAGATCATTCCGACCCTGAAAGGGTCGAATTTGAAAATAGAAAACCAGGGAATCCTTTGCTTCCCTATCGCTTAAATTACCGGTAAATTTTAAATTATTCTGAGAAGAAAGATCTGTGCCGAATAAAAAACTGGCAATGATTAAACCCTTTGAAATATAGATGTTCTGCAAATTCATCAACTAAATTAATAAAAAAGCCCTTCACGATTTATGAAGGGCTTTGACTGTTTTTTTAATTTTTATTTCTTAACCGGTGCGGCTTGCTTCTTGTCAAAATCAACAACGATAGGTGTTGAGATACACAATGAAGAGTAAGTACCAATTACACGACCGATGAGTAAGGCGAAAATAAATCCGCGAATACTTTCTCCGCCGAAAATAAATATAACCAATAACACAAAAAATACGGTTAACGATGTTAAAATAGTACGGCTTAAGGTACTGTTTAACGCGTAATTAATTAATTTGTTACGCTCTTCGCCAAACACATCGCCTTTACCGGCGTCGGCTAATTTTTCACGGATCCTGTCAAACACAACCACAGTCTCGGTCATGGTATAACCCATAACGGTTAAGATGGCGGCAATAAAATCCTGACCAATTTCGAGGTTCAGTAATTTAGGGAATAAACCGTGAATGATGGTGTAGCATGATAATACAATGAGCACGTCGTGGAATAAAGCCACAACCGAACCCAAACCATATTGCCATTTACGGAAACGAACTACAATGTATAAGAACATCATTAAACAAGAGAACAAAATGGCGCCGTATGCTCCGTACACAATGTCGGTGGCAATGGTTGGTCCTACTTTTTGCTGCTGCATGATTTCGAACTTAGCGCCTAACGAACCTAAACCTTTATTTAAAGCTTCTTCTACTTGCTGATCGGCATTAGGATCTGTATCCGATACGCGATAAATAGTTGTGATCTTGGCCTGCTTAGCGCTTCCTAAACTTTTAACCTCAGGAGCACCATCAAAAACAGGAGCCAAAGCTTTTTTAATGTCTTCGGTGTTCATGTCATTTTCAAATCGAACTTGGTAAGTACGACCACCTTTAAAATCAACACCTAAATTTAAACCGTGATTTTTAAAGTAGAATACTACACCTAAAGCAATGATGATGGAAGAAATAGCGTAATACATTTTACGTTTGCCTACAAAATCAAACTGAATATTTTTAAACGCGTTACGTGTAAACGAATTATCAAAAGGAATTTGCATTTTACGCTCTAACATCCATTCAAAAATTACGCGTGTAATTAAAATAGCAGAGAATAAAGAAGCGATGATACCCACACATAATGTAGTCGCAAAACCTTGAACCGGGCCGCTACCAAAGATGTAAAGAATAACACCTAATAATAATAAGGTTACGTTTGAATCGATGATAGAACTCATGGCATGTTTGAATCCTTCTTTAACAGCCATCTGGCTTGATTTGCCGAGAGCGAGTTCCTCACGAATACGTTCAAAAATAAGGATGTTCGCATCCACCGCTAAACCTATTGTTAATACTATACCTGCAATGCCCGGTAGTGTTAATACTGCGCCCATTGATGTTAGCACACCCATAATAAAGAACATGTTAGCCACCAACGCAATGTTGGCAACCAAACCTGCTTTGTTATAATAAGCAGCCATAAAAAGTAAAATAACCAATAATGCAATAACGAAACTGATTAAACCTGAGCTAACAGCTTCAGCCCCGATAGTAGGACCAACCACACTCTCTTCAACAATACGCGCAGGGGCAGGTAATTTACCCGCACTTAAAATTGCCGCTAAAGCATCTGCTTCGGTATCGGTAAAGTTTCCGGTAATTTGCGATTGTCCTCCTTTAATTTCAGAATTAACACGAGGTGCAGAGTAAACCATGTTATCCATAACAACTGCAACGCATTTACCTTTGTTGGCCGCAGTAATGGTTGCCCACTTTTGTGCCGCCTCAGTATTCATGTTCATACTGATCAAAGGAACGCCACCGCTTGATTGGTTATAATCTTTGTGCGCATCGGTAATAATATCGCCGCTTAACGCTGCTTTACCTTTACTGTCGGTTTGTTTAATTACAAACAATTCGTAATAGGTATTCATTACTTTACCTTCTTGTTTTTGCTCAACTTCTTTTGCACCCCACATAAATTTTAATTTAGATGGGAATACATTTTTTGCTCTTGCAATTCGTAAATAGTCGTTAACCTTAGCTGTATCGGCTTTAGAATACGAACGGCCTAACACTGCACCTTCGCCATAACTTTTCGGCTGGCCCTTATCATCAAACACAATGTTTGGGCGCAGTGGCGAATACATGGAATATAAAGGGTAACGTTTTTGAAAATTCTTTAAAGCGGTATCTTGCGGATTTACACTTCCGGTTGTTGCAGCAATTTTTGATGTATCGGCTTTTTTAGCAGAATCACCTTTTTCCTGCTTATTTATTTCAAGCGTTCCGTTCTTTACAGCAACTTTTGATGTATCAATTTTAACGGCGTTGGTATCTTTTATATTGGCAATTGTTTCAGGAAATAAAGCGGTGCGTATAACATAATTTGCTTTGTCCATCATGTTAGCGATCTCGCCCTGCTCGTAAGTTTCCCAGAACTCTAAGTTAGCGGTACCTTGTAATAATTCGCGCACGCGTGCTTTATCTTTAACACCGGGTAATTCAACAAGGATACGTCCACTTGCTTCCAATTTTTGAATGTTTGGCTGTGTTACGCCAAAACGATCGATACGACTGCGGAATGTTTTTTCGGCATTGCCAATTGCTTCATTTGTGCGTTCACGAATAAATTTAATTACTTCGTCGTTAGTTGAGTTATAAGAAATTTTATTTTTGTTTTCGATGCTTTGAAACAACGGCGCTAAACGGCCTTGCTTATTTGAAACCTCGTTGTACGTTTTTTGAAAAAGTGTAATAAAATCATCGTTGTTCTTTACACCCAGGTTTTTTTGCGTTTCGGTTAATGCCTTATTAAAGGTTGGATCTGCGCTATAATTACTTAGTCCTTTTACAATATCCAATACCGAAACCTCTAACGTTACGTTCATACCACCGCGTAGATCGAGTCCAAGATTGATCTCGTTCTTTTTACATTCTTCGTAAGTGTACTCAGCGATCAAAATATCGTAAACCGGTATTTTTTTCATTGAATCCAAATAGCGGTCCTTTATGTAGGACTGCAAAGAATCGAGGTAGCTGTTCTTTTTTGAAGAGTTTCCTTTTGAATAATCAGAAGCGGCTGCTTGTAATTTGGCGGAACCGGTTTGATTTTTGGCATATTCGTCCGCGTCATTTTCTATTCCGCGTGTTACCCATGTAAACGATAAATAAAAAATACATGCCAAGCCAAGTAAAATGGCAAATATTTTAACTGCACCTTTGTTTTGCATAATCTTAAGTTTCTATTGAATTATCTTACTTTAAATAAGGGTGCAAATATATCATTTTAGCCCATATTTGCCAATTTTACATTAAAAAACTGGCTTTAAAGGGGTTAAAGCATAAACAGTGCCTTTTTTAAGACGAAAACTTCCAAAAAAGGGGTTTATACTAAGGTGAACTAATTTTTAGTTTTTTTACCCGAAATTCTATTTGAACCCGGCGTAACTAAACTTTTTATCAAACAAAAAATCCTTATCCGTAAGAGTTAGTAAAAAAGTGGTGAGATCCACCTTTTCATTCGATGTTAAAACAATAGGGGCTCGCAATTCGGCAGCCAATGTTTTAGAAGGTGAAATGTTCCCAATATAATGATCGAGTACCTCCGATAATTTTTTAAAACGGCCATCGTGCATGTATGGATACGTAAATTCGATATTTCGTAATGTTGGTATTTTAAATTTTAAAGAGTCGCTCGGCAATTTTGTTATCTTGTATCTTCCATCATCCTTTAAAATAGTATCCTGTTTTAAACCATTATTGGCAAAATTATTTGTGGTAAACAAAGGTTCTTTGTGGCAGGAAGCGCAATTTTTTTTAAATAATTGGTAACCGTTCTTTTCCTGATCGTTGAATTTTTCTTCCTTACGAATTACTTTATCGTATTTTGAGTTTGCACTTATAATGGTGAGTAAAAATTGCGCGAAAGCTTTCAGTGTTCTTTCGCCTGTTGCTACACTGTCGCCAAAAGCGTTGTAAAATAAAGCGCGGTACATTTTTTTTTGGTTCAGCTTATTTACCACATCATTTATATTACTGCTCATTTCGGCAGGATGAGCAATTGGAGCCAGGGCCTGCATATCTAAATTATTAATGGCGCCATCCCACATAAATAATTTTTGCCAGGCAAGGTTCATTAATGCCGGCGAATTGCGGGTACCAATGCTATCGCGTATGCCATGACTTAAAGCATGATCTACATGTGTGAATGCGGAGTACTGAGAATGACAGTTGGCGCAGGAAATGGTGTTATTGGCCGAAAGCGCGGGGTCATAAAAAAGTGTTTTGCCGAGCAATACTTTTTGTGAAGTGATCTTATTTTTCGAAAAATCATAAAGCGGTTTAGGCCAGTTAGCCGGCACAAAAAATAATTCGTAAGAATCCTTAAATCCAACTATCAAAAAAAATAAAAGTAGTATACCAATTTTTTTCATTTACTGCGTGCTGAAACATTTTGCTGCTGCTTGTGATAGAATTACCGCCGCTTGGCCGAGCGACATAATGTGATGCTGTTTTGAAAGGTCGATGGAATTTACAAACTGCTTTAGATCCACTTTGATTTCAATCTCCTTTTTATAAACGCTGTTTAAAGATATTGTTTGCAAACTCTTATTCGGCCCAGAATAGCCACCAAGGTGAAACTGGAATTCTTTTTTGGGATCTTTACACTTTTCACTTTTACCTTCCAGCTTAAAATTTATGTAACCGCTTTGCCAGGTCCAATACATTCCTTTTGTGGGATCCAGGTCCCCGCCAAGTGCCCCGGAAACATTGGTTAGGCTGTCAATTCCCAAATTAAATGTAAGCCGTGTAAACTCAAGTGATGCAGGTATGCTTAAATGAATTTTTTTATTATCACTATCGGTGCCACATAAATGAAAACTTTCTTTTTCGCGCCAAACTAATTCGGTGTTCATAAATAATTGTACGCCCGAAATATAAAATTTTAAAGTTTCGAATTTTATGGGGCTTTTATCATCCATAAAATAAACAGAGTCTGTTAACACGGGGTCATTTTTTCCGAAAACCGGATCAAAACAAAGTGATAATTTTTTGTTGGTTTGGGAAATGACCAAATTAAACGTAAAGCAAAATAAAAAAACACCTGCCGGCTTTTTTAAACCGATCAGGTGTTTTATGGTTGATATTTTATTATTTAAAAAAATGCCTTCTCAAAGATCTTAAATTTACTATTTAATAATCGATATTCTTTTGGTTATTTTTTCTCCGTTCGTGGCGGTAAGCGTTACAAAATAAATGCCCGCGTAAACCGTTTTGGTATCAAAGTACACAATGGTGCTGCCCTGGTACAGGTTTGTTTTATTAATTAATTTTCCTGTAACATCACTCAAACTCACCTCATAATTATTTCTTATAAAATCGCTTACCTGTACTGCCACCAGATCGCTTGCAGGGTTAGGATAAACAGTAACAGCTAAATTTTTAATTTCGTTTTGAGCAATGCCCGTCATAGGTGCGGTATAGGTTGTTACAGCTTCACCAATAGAAACCACTTTTGCGGCAACTTTAGTACCATAATAAGTTGGACCAATTAAATACGGATAAGCTGAATTCCAATTTGCATCAACAGTAGCAAAATAACAATAGATACCTGCAGGATATTCGGGTGTTACACAAAAGCGTCCGTTATGATCATCCAAATAATCAGATGCAATTGGCGCGGTATAACCATAATCTTCTTTAAAAGTACCTAAAGGATAAGTAACACTTACCGAAGGACCGGGCGATGCAGTAACACTGCCCGTGTACAGGGCGGTTCTTGTACTGATGGCTCTTAAACTCCAGCTCGTTTTCATTCGCACAATTCCACCGGTTCCGTCAACATTTTTATATCCATATGCGCCATAAACCGGAAAACCATCGTAAGCATAACCAATCAAAGGTGAGTGAACAGAAGCATCAATCACATACAATCCATCGGCATCGTATAAAGTACAAATGGTTGAAATAACAGTAAGGTCTAATTTAAATGCACTTGGATTTTGATGATGATGATAATTTCCCATGGCAGGATGGCCTTTTGAACAATCAAATCCGCCCTTTTCAGCAACAATCGCATCCCTGTTCCAAATACCATCTCCGCTTCCGCCAAGAGGACCGCCAGCCAAAGCGTTTGTAGAATTTTTCCACGAAACACCATCGCGGTAGTCAAACATAGCAACACCATTTACAAAAACACCAATGTTACCTCCTGAAGTTGGTGTTAAAGTACCGGTATTTTGAACCGGCGCCAAAGGAAATTTAAAAATTGCATTTTGGTTCGATGCCAAAGAAGGATTACCATCTAAAAAAGGTCCGGTAATATAACTTGGAATACCCATAGTTGTAACGTAAACCTGAGTTGCCGAATACTGAACACTTTGTGTATTGGCGGTAAGCGTGGGATCGTTAATAGGCGTTGGGTTTCCCGAAACATAATGCCTTCCTTTTATAACAGTGTTTTGCAACCAGGAACTTATTGCCGGGCTTACTTGCGAAAACCCATGGCTAAAAGCCATTACAAGTGATGTTGCTAAGATGATCTTTTTCATATGTTTTATTTTTATGTTATTTATTTAGATGTTGTTTTTATTTAAAACTTGCGGTTATTTAAAATTATTCGGGTTTATTGCCTGGTGGTCCGTGTGGCGGGCCATTGGGACCACCCGGTGGCGGACCTTGCGGTGAAAATAAATGTGTAAGATCTTTCACCAGATCGTTGAACTGTTCAATTTGGCCCGGCTTACAAATACCTTTTATTTTTTGGAAATGATCGAAGTTTAAATTGTCGAGCGCTTTTTGATTAAGGGAAATAAGGGAGATAACAGAATCGGCCTTTGCTTTATCAATTACATTTTCGGTTAATTGCCCAAACAATTCGTTGTGCAGATCGCGTGAAGCATCATTTAATTCGCGCATTTTTTTGCGGTGTTCTACTATAATTTCTTCGTATTGTTTTTGCTGTGCCTCGTCAAAATTTAAGCGTTCAATAATTATTCTTTTTGGGCCTTCGCCCCGCGGGCCTTCCTGTTCGTGCGGGGGACGAGGATGGTGACCTGATCTGTTTAAAAAAATAACAAGTAATGTGCCCAGATTAATTAATAACAGGCCCAAAACAGCAATGGTTAATAGTTTTGTTCGGTTCATGCCTAATTATAATTTATAAAATTGGTATTTGTTAACTGATATTGAGTGGCCAATTGCTGCAGTTCGGCAGTATTGGCCGGTTGGGGTTGCGTATTATTGGCAGCCACAATATTTAAAAAAAGCAAGATCACCATAGAGGCCAAGGTAGCCCAGATCAATTTTGCCGGGGCGTAATCAGATTTTACCGAATTTAAACGGTTAATGATCTTAGCGTATAAATATGGATTTACTTCGGCGGGTTGCAGACCGTTAAGGCTGCTTTCAACTTCGTTTATCCAATTTTCTTTTGTGTTCATGTTATATTAGATGTTTAATTATTTAAAAACTTGCGGTCATTCCTTATTCTTTTCATAATAGTTTCCTAAAACCTTTTGTAAATTTTGTTTTGCCCTGAATAAAAGCGATTCAACCGAGGGCACCGAAACCTTCATTACCTCGGCAATTTCGGCGTAACTCAGGTCTTCTATCTTACTTAAAATAAAAGCTGTTTTTTGATTCGCGGGTAACTTTTCAATAGCAGCGAAAAGTATAGCGGCTTTTTCTTTATTTTCTAAAACAACACCGGGGTGATGAAAATGCGCCGCTTCAATTTTTACCTCACCCTTTTCATTGGCAAAAATAGTTTGAAAAAAAGCGAACCTTTTTTTTCGGTTCTTCATTCTTATAAATTCTAAAGATCGTGTAACAGCAATTCTGTATATCCAAGTGGAGAGTTTTGATTCTCCTTTAAAATTTTTAATAGATTGAAAAACGGCTATAAAAACTTCCTGTGTAACATCTTCGGCGTCTTCGGTGTTTTGTAATAAACCGAGGCAGGTATTAAAAACACGTTTTTCAAACTCTTGCACCAAATTTTGAAATGCCACCAGATCGCCGGCAATAAGTTGTTTTATTTTTTCGAACTCGCTCAATGAATCAGCAATGTAAAAAAAATTAAAGCCGCTTTTAAAGAATTATTACTGAAGATTTAAACTATGTACTCCGAACAAGACCCTGAGTTTAGTTTTTATTTAATTCATCCAATTTCCGCTCAACATATTTTTCGTGAGGTAATAATGCGTTTTGGATCCGTTTTGCGTAACGGATGGAATCAAGGATCTCTTTTTGCTTTTCCTCCAAAACTTGTTTTTGTTCCGAGATCTGTTTTTCAGCCTTTTGTTTTGCTTTAACAAATTCACTTATTAAATACGCATTTAAAAGAATTGGGATAACAGCCAAAAAGAGCATTGGCCCTACCTCCGGCGGATCGGCAAGATCATCAGGAAATTTAAATAGGGGACAGTTGTTATTTATGTTATAAACACCAAGGCAGTAAGCAATAATTACAAAAATTGAAACGCCAAATCCCCATGCCCTGTTCATTAATAAAAAGCCGGAAAGCGAAAACAACACAAAGAACAAAGAGCCTTGCACACTCACCCTTCCATTATCCACCAAATAATGACCGCCAAGTTGTATAATAAAATTAAAAAGAAAAAAGTAAGTGGCCAGTTTCATATTACTTGTCACTTTTAATATTACGAGGACGATGGCAAGCGCCACCAAAGTTGATATGGCAAAAGCAAGAAGGATGGGAGCCCTTGCAGCAACCGCGAGGTATGGGATATTGGTGATAAGAAAAAAAAATGTGAAATTAAAAAGCACCTCCGCCTTTACCTGATCAAACACATCATCGGTTTTAGCCAAAATACCCCCGATAAAATAATTCCGTAATTTTTTAAATGGGTTCATTTAGAGTACAAGTTAGTAAAAAAACAGCGAAGCAAAAACTATTTTTCTTTTGGCTTATCTGCTTCGTAGGTTCTTAAAGATGTGAACCAAGCGATCAGTTTTTCTTTTTGCTCTTTGCTAAGCTTAGCCTCGCCATGCATTAAGGTGTAAGAGGTCATTGGCATTTCTCCTTCTTCGATCATTTCGGCACACTCTTTTAGTTTTTTATCCATCCTTCTGCTTTTGTACGTTCCCCATAACGAAAAATTCAAGTGATGACAGCCTTCGTTAACATGATTTTTTATCCACCACGAAACAGGCGCAATATTTGTGTACCAGGGATAAACAACTTCGTTACTATGGCAATCGTAACAAGCAGTTTTAAGCATGGCCATAATTTCCGGCGTGGCTTTTGTAATTGAAGCTATATCCAACACATTATGCACCGTTAAGTTTGTTTTATCGATCCTAAAGAATTGGCAAATTATTAAGATCATTAAAAGCCCAAGGCCAATTTGTTTAAATGGTAATTTTTTAAGCATGTGTTTTATTTATTCGGTAAAGTGATCTAATTCATTTAAATAACCTTGCAAAAATCGCAATATATTTTACATACAGGTTGAAAGGATGCAATTTTTTTTAAAAACTGTGTAACATATTTTTTTGCGAAGGGCTCATCTTTATAAGGTTAATAAACCCAATTTAAAAATTAGAAAATTGATCTATATTTTATTCGCTGCAATTGGAATAAATACAGCAATAGTGCAAACAAATACGCCCGTTGGTGCCGATATTAACGGGAACGTTAACCCCCTGCAATAGTTACAAATAAATTTAATTCCACTTATCCCAATACCAGCCCCGGTTGGACGCTAGATGGTGAATATTTTGTAGGCCAATACACGGACCAATTTACGAATCTTGGCAAAACTGCTACCTACGACAGTTATGGCAATGCTATTCGCACGGGCAATGAGATGAACGAAAACACCTATCCTAAACCCATTGTTTATTATTATACAAAAAATTATCCTGACGAAAATTATAAGATCTGGTCGAGCACTGATGGGAATGGGAATATGATCTTTTATTCGAAACTTAAATCAGACAGTACTATTTGGTTTGATAAGCACGGAAAATATACCTCCACTCAGATCTCAAGAAACAAAACCACCGCGCAAAATAAAAACGCAAGGTCCAATAAAGAAAATCACTCCAAAAATAATGCTTCGGCCTCAAAAAAATCAGTAACCTTAAAATAAGCATATAATTTACAACTAAATAATTTAATTCATGAAAACCGAAGAACTTATTGCCAAAGCTGAAATAACGATCAATGCGTGGGTTGAAATTGTTTGGGACGCGCTAATAAACCAAAAAAAATTAAACAATATATGTTTGATTCATCTGTTATTTCGGATTTTAAAGAGCAGAATAAAATTGTTTTTAAAGGTAAATGGCAAGGAAAACCCTTTGAAGAAAAAGGAACCATCTTAAAACTTATCCCCAATAAATTTTTGCAATACGATACATTCAGCACACCATCAGGAAAACCCGACACAAAAGAAAATTACCATACGATCAGTATCCTGTTAAATGCCGGGGGAAGCACGGTACTGGTTTCGTTTACACAGGATAATAATGAATCGGAGAAAATGGTTGAGCAATCGCAAAAAAAATTGGGAGATGGTGCTGAAAAAAATGAAGGAAGTGGTTGAAGGAGATAAAAAAAATAAATGAGTTGATCTTTAACCCGCCTTGCTGTTTAATTTATTTAAATTTTTCTCAATGTATTTTTCCGAAGTGATCAATGCCGTTTGTATTCTTTTGGCGTAATGAATTGAATCCAGAATTTCTTTTTGCTTTTCCTCCACAATATGTTTTTGCTCCGTAATAATTTTATTTTGCTTTTGGGTTTCCCGTTCTTTCAGTTCAATAATGTTTTTTTGTTTATTGGTAATTTTAAACCTGTTAAACATTATCGCCGAAAAAATAATCACCAACAATAATCCTCCGAATAAGGCGTATTGCTGATTACGCTTCGCTTTTATTTCAGCTTTTTGTTTATCCTGTTTTCAGCGTTGGGACACCCTAGAAATTTTTATGAATAATTTGGTATAGATGTGCCTGTTCATCATCCATTTTGAGCAGTTTAGTTTTTGTATGTTTCGAATCGGGCAG
>JANYBY010000145.1 GCA_025360565.1 Bacteroidota bacterium | reverse complement strand
GTTTATAAAAGAGCCGTGGCCATGCAAAAAGCATGCGAAATAAAACCCGGCACAATGGCCGCTATTTTAAATCTGGATGATAAGATCGTAGAAAATATTTGTGGAGAAATTACCCATTCAGGCAACACAGTTGTTGCTGCTAATTATAATTGTCCGGGCCAATTAGTTGTTTCAGGAAGTGTTGAAGGCATAAACATTGCCTGCGAAAAATTAAAAGCGGCCGGCGCTAAACGCGCACTGGTATTGCCTGTTGGAGGTGCGTTTCATTCGCCTTTAATGGAACCCGCTAAAATTGAATTAGAAGCCGCCATTAATTCCACCACATTTAATCAACCTATTTGTCCTGTTTATCAAAACGCCACAGCTACAGCTGTTTCAAATCCCGATGAAATTAAAAAGAATCTCATCGCTCAATTAACCGCACCTGTAAAGTGGACACAAAGCGTGATTCAAATGGTGGCGGATGGTGCCACACAGTTCGTTGAAGTGGGGCCCGGAAAAGTTTTACAAGGTTTGGTAAAAAAAATAAGTTCTTCATCAGAGGCGGTAAGCGCATAAACAGTTAATGAGGAAAATAGTCATAATTTTAATTTTCGCGGTTAATTTAGGTTTTTCGCAAGGAAGTTTTTTTAAAGGCATTGGTTTTTTTGTAGCGGCTACACAATCGTGCCACAACTATAAAAATCTGGATCAGGATAAAAAAGATTTTGCCAATGATAACCCGGGTAACTTTAACGATTCGTATTATTATCCGCAATCGCATGTTTCAAAAGAATATTTTAATGTTATTTCGGGCGGTTTGTTTGCCGAGTTTTCTAAACGGGATAATATTCGCTGGCAAACAGAATTAGAATACATAAAAAAAGGCGCGAGGGAGAAAGAAGTTACAAATCATTTTACAGGCGAGCGTGCCGGTGGATTCTCAACTAACAAATACGTATATTTTCAGTGGAATAATTATTTAAAATTTTACAACCCCATTGGGTATAAAGCGCACTGGTATCTTATGCCGGGTGTTCGAATAGAATATTTATTCAGAAAAAGTATTTCTGCTATGAGCCCTGTTGCAGGTGGTTTTCCAACGTTTTGGTTTAGCGCAAGTATTGGCGCGGGTTACGAAGCACCGTTGGTAAAGAATTGGTATTGGTTCGCGGAATACCATTGGAATCCGGATGTGCTCGCACATAAAATCGGAAATGTGAAAGCAAGGAACCGTACATTCGAATTGCGTGTAGGGCTTGTTTGGCGGCCAAAACAAAGAAAAATTGATGATTGCAATGCGCCACGTTATAATGGGCCGGCATATTAAATGTTGAATAAGAAAAAATAAATAGAAAAAATATGGTAATGACGAAGGATGTTTTATTTTCTTTAACCAAAGGTGCTTACGCTCCTCAGGAAGAAATGTTGGAAGTGGCGCGTAAAAAAGGCAAACTGTTTATCGGTATTCCGAGAGAGATCGCCTTTCAGGAAAACAGGGTGCCCCTTGTGCCCGATGCTGTTGCCTTATTGGCAAATAATGGTCACCGCATAATTATAGAGGCGGGAGCCGGAAAAGCCGCTAATTTTGATGATTCGGATTACAGCGAGGCAGGAGCGGAGATCGTTCTTTCTTCGGCTGATGTTTATAAAGCGGATGTAATTTTTAAGATCGCGCCGCCTACCATTGAAGAAATTGAATTGATGACGCCAAAACAAACTTTGTTCAGCGCGTTACAATTAACTGTTCAGCCCCAGGATTTTTTAAAAAAATTAATTTCAAAAAAATTAAATTGTGTTGCATTTGATCTCATCATTGACGACGCGGGAATTTTTCCGGTGATCCGCGCTATGGGCGAAATTGCCGGCGGTGCAAGTATTTTGATAGCGGCCGAATTATTAAGCAACGTAAATAACGGTGTGGGTTCTATTCTTGGCGGCATTAGCGGTATTTCTCCAACCGAAGTGGTCATTATTGGCGCGGGCACAGTGGGTGAGTTCGCGGCCCGTGCTGCCATTGGCTTGGGAGCAACTGTAAAAGTATTCGATAATTCCACCTCACGTTTGCGCCGTTTGCAAAGTCAATTAGGCTCCCGCATTTTTACATCGGTAATTGTACCAAAAGTTTTAGAAAAACATTTAAAATCTGCCGATGTAGCCATTGGCGCCATGCGCGCTTCTAAAGGCCGAACGCCTTGCGTGGTAACCGAAGGCATGGTGAGTGAAATGAAAACCGGAAGTGTAATTGTGGATGTGAGCATTGACCAGGGCGGTGTGTTCGAAACATCTGAAGTTACCAATCACACAAAACCTGTTTTCAGAAAACATGGGGTCATACATTATTGCGTTCCCAATATTAATAGTCGCGTGGCGCGCACAGCCTCTTACGCGCTGAGCAATATTTTTGCCCAGGTTGTATTAAACATGGGCGATGAAGGTGGTTTTGATAGTATAGTGAGAAAAGACCCTGGCTTACGCAACGGGGTTTATATTTATAATGGTATTTTAACCAATCAATATCTTGGCGAAGTATTTAATTTGCCGTTTAAGGATATTAATTTATTAATGGCGGCAATCTGATCTTTTTTGTCGTCGCGTACTATTTTAAATTTCGACAATTGCTAAATAAAATGCGTGTGCTCATCATATCCCTTGTTACTTTATGCCTCATCCTTTTTTGGCAGCTGTTTACTTTGTTTGATATAAGTACCTCCTATCACGATGAGGTGAGCTGCGCGGCATCTCGTGTTGAAAGCTTAAACGAAAAGGGCGTAAACATAAACGAAATCAACCTGAACGGAAAATCATTCTTGCTCAAGGAAAAAGCCGCCTAATTGACCGGGCAAATTGAAAGGATACGAATTTATTTTTGGACCCTGCTCAGTTTAATTGTTCTAAATCTTATCGCCCTGTTGATCATAAAATTACGAAAAGATAATGCGCTTAAAATGATGGGGAAGTATTGATAATATTTTTTCTGAATAACTAACCAATTCCTGCCAAATCTATTTCCATCATACATTTAAAATGACCTTTCGGACATTCTTTAAATCCTAATTTAGAACAGGGCCTACAATTTAAATTTTTAACCTCCAAAATTTTATTTTCCGAGTTGGGTTTATAAGGACCCATGCCAAATTCGGGAATGGTATTGCCCCACAGCGAAATTATTTTTTTATTAAAGGCCGCCGCAATATGCATCAGGCCTGTGTCGGAGGTGACAACCTGTTGCGATTGTTTTAGGATGGAAGCACTTTGATTAATGGAATAATTTCCACAGGCGTTACTTACGTGGGGAAATTTTTTTTGTAACACGTCGGCAATGCTCTTATCATCTTTATTTCCCAAAGCGATGATCGGCGTTTTTATTTTTTCGCAAATTTCTTGCAATTTGGCAAGAGGAATTTTTTTAGTGTAGTACGATCCGCCCACCACCAAAGCTGTAAATTTTGTTTCGCTGCCGTTAAAATAAATTTTGTTCACATCCACTACATCTTTATCCGATAAAAAATAATCCAAACCCTCATTATCCGAAACAACATTCAACGCTGCAACGGCTTCAAAATAGCGTTCAACAATGTGTTTATCGGGTAAAGTGTTGAGCATTTTAAAATTAACCGCCACAAATTTTTGAAGGTTGATCTTATTAAAAGAAAAACTCTTGCCTCCCAATTGTTGCTTCAGGCGAAGGCTACGGAGGTTTTTGTGCAGATCAATAATGTAATCGAATCTTTCTTTTTTTAATTCGGAATAAATTTCGGCAACATCTTTTTTAAACGTATGAAGCTTATCTATGTATGGATTATGGATCAATGTTTCGCTAAAAATTTCTTTTGTTACATAATGAACCGAAACATCTTTTAATTGTTTTTTTAAACAGCGTATTACAGGCGTTGTTAAAACAATATCGCCAATGGAACTGAAACGTATAATTAATATTTTTTTAGTGCTCAATTATTTTTCAGGATAAAGTTTTTTTTCGGTCATTGTTTTAAGATACGAATTTAAAAATATTGCCAACAATATTATAAAAACTCCTAAATAGAACGTTGGTTTTACTTCTTTATTTTCATTAAAAAAAATAATGGCCCAAATTATGCCGTAAACAGTCTCTAAATTCACTGTTAAAACAATGGTATAAGGACTAATGTGTTTAGCCAGATCAACCGAAGCTAAAAATGGAAATACCGTGCAAACAAGGCTCAGGATAAGTAAACCAATAACGGATCGTTGATCTAATTGAAAAAAAGATTCGGTAAAACCTCCACTCAATGCCAAATAAATTGTAAAACCAATTAATGCAGTACTTAATTCATAAAAACTAATAGTGCCCGATCTTAATTCTTTTACCATTAAACCGTTGAGCACGCTGAATAAAGCGGATAAGAATGCGGCCACAATGCCTAAAACAATTCCGAGCCAAAATTGTGTCTCGATCGAAAAAATTAATCCAATGGCACCCATTATTATTAAACCAATTAATATTTCATACGGACGAATACGCCGCTTGTATAAAATGGGTTCAATAATAGAACTGAATAAAGTGCCCGTACTAAAAGCAACCATGGTAACGCTGATATTAGAAACTTTTATGGCACCGTAAAATGCAATCCAGTGAATTAAAATAATGATACCGATGCCGCTTAGTTTTAAAAAATTTTTTCGTGAAATGGCGAGCGATTGTTTGGTGATCTTTAAATAAATATACATTACAAAAATGGTGATCAAAATACGGAACCAGACCAACTGCCAGGTATCTGCTGTAATAAACCGTCCTAAAACAGGCGAAAATCCCCAAATAAATACTATAAAATGAAGAAGTAGATAATGTTTATTTATACCTTTACTCATCTAAATTTGTGAAAAGGAGTTTTTGCTTCGTTGCAATAAAAATTTTAAATCCTCACATACGGATGTATGCTGCGGTTTAAAATTTTTAAGCGTCTCGCAAAACCCCATTTTGACAAATTTAGTTGAAAATCATAAATAATGGCAAATAATACAATTTACTTTGATAATAATGCAACAACTAAAGTTGATGAGGAAGTTGTAAAAGCGATGCTGCCTTTTTTTAGTGAAAATTATGGCAACGCGAACAGCCGTTTGCATAGTTATGGATGGGCAGCACAGGCGGCGGTTGAAGTAGCCACAAAACAACTTTCAGAATTAATAAACTGCGAAACCTCAGAATTAATTTTTACTTCGGGGGCAACTGAGTCGGTAAACCTCGCCATTAAAGGAATTTACGAAGCATACTTTACCAAAGGCAATCATATCATTACCTGCAAAACAGAACACAAGGCAGTTTTAGATACCTGCGAATATTTAAAAACGAAAGGCGCTGAAATAACGTATTTAAATGTAGACAGGGAAGGATTGATCAGCTTGGAAGAATTAAAGAGCACGATCAAAATAAATACAATTTTGGTTGCCGTAATGGCTGCCAACAATGAGACCGGGGTCATTCAGCCTCTGGAAAAGATCGCAGAAATATGTAACTCAAAGAAAGTTTTATTTTTTAGCGATGCTACACAATTTGTTGGGAAAGAAAGATGCGATGTGAACGAATTAGGAATTCATTGCATGGCATTTAACGCGCATAAAATGCACGGCCCGAAAGGTATTGGCGCCTTATTTGTAAAACGAAAAGATCCGCGGGTAAACATAATTGAGCAAATTCACGGCGGCGGACATCAAAATAACAAACGTTCGGGTACTTTGAATGTGCCTTTGATAGCGGGATTTGGTAAAGCTGCAGAAATTGCCGTCCGGCAATATTGGGATAACAGCACACATATTTCTAAATTGAAAAATTATTTTGAGCATCATTTGTTGGACATTGAAGGATTGATCATAAACGGCACCACAAAACACCGTCTTTACACCACAAGTAATCTCACTTTTCCGAAAAATAAAAAAATAATTTCGCTTCTGGATAAGTTCGCTTTTTCGAGCGGATCGGCTTGCACTAGTGCAACTGTAGAACCCTCGCATGTGCTGTCAGCAATGGGTATCAGCCCAGATGAAATAAAAAATTCGTTCCGCTTTTCCTTCAGTAAATACAATACGTTGAAAGAGATAAAGGCCATAATTGAACAAATTAATATGATTTAAATCATTTTTTTTTCGTGTTGTGTTTTTTTGTGTTTTAAACTTTTTTATGAAAGAGGATTAACATATTTTAACTTCCTGTTAAAAGCCCAAAACCCCCTCCATTGCTATCTTTACAGCAGTCTTCAAAAAAATAAATTTATGATAGATATTAAAGAAATCAATGAACGAATTCAACGCGAAAGTGCATTTGTAGATATACTGACGGTTGAAATGGACAAGGTAATTATTGGTCAAAAAAATATGGTCGAGCGCCTGTTGATAGGGTTGCTAAGTAACGGACATATTTTATTGGAAGGAGTTCCGGGATTGGCAAAAACGTTGGCCATAAATACACTCGCAAAATGTGTCGACGGGCAATTTAGCCGCGTGCAGTTTACGCCCGATCTTTTACCGGCCGACGTAATAGGAACACAGATCTATAATCAGAAGCAAGAACAATTTTCGGTTCGTAAAGGCCCAATTTTTGCAAACTTTGTTTTGGCCGATGAAATAAATCGTGCTCCCGCAAAAGTACAATCGGCCTTACTTGAGGCAATGCAAGAAAGGCAAGTTACTATTGGCGATACAACGTTTAAATTACCAAATCCGTTTTTAGTATTAGCCACACAAAATCCCATAGAGCAGGAGGGAACTTATCCTTTGCCTGAAGCGCAAATGGATCGTTTTATGTTGAAGATCGTTATTGGATATCCGAATAAAGAAGATGAGCGTAAAATTATTACTGCAAACATTCAGCCAAGCGGAATGCCAACTCCAAATGTGGTTTTAAAACCGGATGATATCGTCAAGGCGCGAGCCGTTGTGAAGGATGTTTACATGGACGAAAAAATTGAACGTTATATTGTGGACATTGTTTTTGCTTCACGTTTCCCTAAGGAATATAAATTACAAAAGTTTGAAGGTTTAATTTCTTACGGAGGTTCGCCCCGCGCAAGTATTAATCTTGCATTAGCGGCAAAAGCTTACGCGTTCATTAAACGCCGCGGTTATGTGATCCCGGAAGATGTGCGCGCAATATGCACAGATGTAATGCGTCACCGTGTTGGATTAACTTACGAAGCAGAAGCTGAAAATATTACTTCAGAACAGATCATTGCCGAAATTTTAAATACAGTTGAAGTTCCTTAACCTATTTTTGAGTTACAGAATTTTAGAATTGTAGAGTTTCAATTCAAAAAATCAAGAATTCAAAAAATCAAAAATTAAGAAAGTGGAAACCGCAGAGCTATTAAAAAAAGTTCGTAAGATTGAGATCAAAACCAAAGGTTTGAGCAGTCAGATTTTTTCTGGCGAATACCATAGTGCCTTTAAAGGCCGTGGGATGGCTTTTTCCGAGGTACGGGAATATACACCAGGCGATGATATTCGTTCTATTGATTGGAATGTAACAGCCCGTTTCAGCAGCCCATTTGTAAAAGTATTTGAAGAAGAGCGCGAGCTAAGCGTGGTACTGCTTGTGGATGTTAGTGCCAGCGGGGCTTTTGGAACGCACAGCCAATTTAAACAAGATCTGATAACGGAAGTTTGCGCGGTGGTTGCTTTTTCGGCATCGCAAAATAATGATAAGATCGGAGTTATTTTTTTCAGCGATAAGATCGAAAAATTTATTCCACCTAAAAAAGGAAAGAGTCACATTTTAAGGATCATCCGAGAATTAATTGAATTTAAACCGGAAAATAAAAAAACAAATATTGAGATAGCACTAAAATATTTAACCAGTGTGATAAAAAAGAAAAGCATTGCTTTTTTGATCAGTGATTTTTACGCGGAAACAAATTATAAGGATGCTTTAAAGATCGCAAACAAAAAACACGACCTGGTAGCATTAAGAGTAATTGATAAAACCGAACAGGAACTTCCTAAAATGGGATTGGTAAAATTAAAAGACAACGAGACCGGAAAAATAATGTGGGTTGATACAAGTGATAAGGCTTTTAGAAAACAGTTTGCGGTAAATCAATTAAAATTTGAAGCTGAATTGAAAGATATTTTTAACCGGAGCGGAATTGATTGGACAAAAATTTTAACGCACGAGGGATATATTAAGCCACTGATGAATTTGTTCAAGAACCGTTAGTTGAGGGTATTGAGTAATGAGTATTGAGACGAGACAATAAATGTTGAAACAAAAATTTTACATATTTTTTTTATTACTTACAGCTTTCTGTCTTCGCGCTCAAGAAGTGAGGGTGAGCGCTGTTTTGGATTCTTCTAAAATAAGAATTGGTGAGCAAGTTAAACTGGATATTTATGTTCAATACAACGGCAATCAAAAAGATCTTAAAATAGATTGGCCAAAGATAGCGGATACCATCACCGGAAAAATTGATGTAATTTCGGTAACGGGAATTGACACAACGATTCCCGATAAAAATAATCCTTCCATCATTCAACAACATCAGCAACTTCTCATAAGCGCATATGACAGCGGTTATTTTGCGGTGCCAGGCTTTAAATTTGTTTTGGATAACGATACCAACAAAACAATGTATACCGAAACGTTGATGCTGGAAGTACATACTGTACCAACCGATACAAGCGCCCAAAAAATAAAGGATATTAAAACAGTTTTAAATGAGCCTTTTAATTGGAAGTGGTATTTGGCCCATATTTATTGGGGTATTGGCGCCATTTTATTTATTGTAGCGGTAATTCTTATCACCATTTATTTTACAAGAAGGAACAGACAAAAATTTGTAGAACCACCCAAACCGAAAATACCCGCTCATATTACTGCGCTCGCCACACTTGAAAAAATTAAGCTGGAACAGATCTGGAAAGAGGGAATGGTTAAGGAATATTATTCTTCCATTTCCGACGCTGTGCGTTTATATATTGAAGAACGTTACAATGTATTCGCACTCGAAAGTACAACGGATGAGATCATGACAGCATTTAGAAGTCAGGTAGTAGATACTGAAAGTAAAAATAAATTGAAACAGCTACTTGAATTGTCAGATTTGGTAAAGTTCGCAAAAATGACACCGATTGAAGTTGAAAATCAATTTACCCTGCAAAACGCCTTTGATTTTGTGAATGGAACAAAACGCGAAGAAGAAATAGTAATTGAACAAGTGCAGGTAACAAACGATATTAATAAAACTAATGCTTAGTTATTTTAACGACATACAGTTTGCAGAAAAACATTGGTTTTGGTTAATGTTGGCCATTCCGTTGATGATCGGCTGGTACATATTTCGTTTAAAAAAATTGGAAGGCGAGGTTAATTTTTCTTCATTCACTTTATTCAAAGGAATTCGCACTTCTTTAAAAGCAAAATTTCGTCACTCTTTATTCGTATTAAGAATATTGGCGTTTGCATTTATGATCGCAGCCCTGGCAAGGCCTCAATCGCGCAGCAGCTGGAAGAACAGTAAAACAGAAGGGATTGATATAGTGGTGAGTTTAGACCTTTCCTTATCCATGCTTGCAAAAGATTTTAAACCCAATCGTATTGAAGTAGCAAAGGATGTGATCTTGGATTTTATTGATGCCCGTCCTAATGATCGCATTGGTTTAGTTGTTTTTGGCGGAGTGGCATTTACTCAATGTCCGCTTACCAGTGATCACAAGGTTTTAAAAAATATGTTTCCCCAAATTAAAGCCGGTATGTTAGACCAAGGAACTGCTATTGGTTTAGGTTTGGCAAACGCGGTGGCACGCATTAAAGAAAGCAAAGCAAAAAGCAAAGTAATTATTTTTATAAGCGATGGCGTAAACAATGTAGGTGAGATTGCCCCGCTCACTGCGGGAGAATTGGCAAAAACTTATGGTGTTCGGGTTTACTGTATTGGCGTTGGTTCCAGAGGTAAGGCATTACAGCCGGTTGCTATTTACGCGCAAGGAGAATATGAATACGATTATGTGGATGTGGACATTGATGAAAAGGTAATGACTGAGATCTCGGATATGACAGGGGGAAAATATTTTAGAGCAACCAATACTGAAAGTTTGAAAAATATTTGCCAGGAAATTGATAAAATGGAAAAAACCATTATCAGCGAAAAAAGCTTTACAAATAAAGCAGAACATTTTTTACCGTTGGCAATTGCAGCGGCTATTTTATTGTTGTTAGAATTTATTTTGCGTTTTACTTTATTTAAATCAGTGCCATAAATGTTTAAGTTTGAACATCAAATATATTTTTACGCGTTTTCGGCAATACCGGTGATGGTGTTGCTGGTGCTTATTTATTCCATTGGAAGAAAAAGAAAACTGGCGCGATTAGGTGATTCAAATCTGGTAGAGCAGCTTATTCCTTATTCCGCAAAAAGAAAAAGAGCAATAAAAGTTATTTTATTTATGCTGGCATTCAGCAGCCTTGTTTTAGCGTTGTGCAATTTGCAAACAGGAAGTAAATTAACGGAAGTAAAAAGAGAAGGCGCGGATATTATTGTTTGCATTGATGTGAGCAACAGTATGCTGGCGCAGGATCTTCAGCCTAATCGTTTAACCAGGGCCAAATACGCTTTGGAAAAAATGATTGATGCATTAGAAGGAGACAGATTAGGTTTGATCATCTTTGCGGGTGAAGCTTACGTGCAATTGCCCATCACAACGGATTACAGCGCGGCCAAATTATTTTTAGAATCGATCAGTACCGGAATGGTACCGGTGCAAGGAACAAATCTCGCGGCAGCGATAAATAAAGCAACTGAATCGTTCAGTAACGATCAGGAAAAAAATAAGGCCATTATTTTAATTACCGATGGTGAAAATCATGAATCGGAAGCCATTGAAGCGGCTGAGGCTTGCGGAAAAAAGGGCATCATGATTAATACCATCGGCATTGGTTCTCAAAACGGTGTGCCTATTCCGATCATTGAGAATGGTGTGGTGAAAGGGTACAGAAAAGACAGAGATGGACAAACAGTTGTTACAAAATTAAATGCCGATCTTTTAAAAACCATTGCCGGTAAAGCAAACGGTGTGTTTGTTCAGGCAAGCCAGTCGGATGTTGGACTTGGTGCGGTGCTTACAAAGATAGGTGAATTAGATAAAGCGCAATTGGAAAATAAAATGTACACCGATTACGAGGACCAATACCAATGGTTCATTGGGTTGGCGCTAATTTTATTTTTTGTTGAATTTATTATTAGTGCCAGAGTAAGTGAATGGTTTAAAAAATTAAATTTATTTCAAAATGCCGTTAAATAAAATAAAATATTCTTTTTTATTTGTTGTTACGGCCTTTATTATAAAGGCGCAGGACGATGCTAAGAACGTGCATTACGGTAACGATTATTATTATAATGGCAATAGTCCTAAATCTACCGAATTATATCGTGAGGCATTAAAAGTAAATCCCAATAATCAAAAAGCGCATTTTAATTTGGGAAATTCGCTTTATAAAACCGCACTTCAAATAAAAGCGAGTAAAGAAAATTTTATTCAGGGAGGAAAAAAAGTAACGCCCGATTCTTTAGGAAATTTGGTTTTGGACGAAGCTGCACAAAGTTTTGCTCAGGTTGCCAATACTATTTCGGATAAAGATACTTTGCACCGTTCGTGGCACAACATTGGTAACTGTTATTTGCAGAAAAAAGACTGGCAGCAGGCGATAGACGCTTACAAAAAATCGTTAAAATACAATCCCAAAGACGAAGAAACGCGTTATAATTTGGCGTATGCATTAAAACATAAACCAAAAGAAGATAAAAAAGGTGGTGGCGGGCAAAATCAAAAACAAGAAAGTAAACCACAACCAAAGAACGAAATGAGCAAAGATCAGGCAGAACAGTTATTGAAAGCCTTGATGCGTGATGAAAAGAAATTACAGGACAAGCGTAAACAAAAACAAGAAGACGCCGGTAAAACAACGGTAGATAAGGATTGGTAACAGTGAAAAGTATTATTAGGACATATTTATTTATTACACTTTCTGTTTTTGCGGCATATTCATTTTTTGCGCAAAGCCCAGTTTATGCACAAGTGAGTTCAAAAAAAGTGCAAGTAGGCGTTCCATTCGAATATGCAATTGTAATTACGATCAACGCGAATAATTATACACCACCAAATTTTAAGGATTTTAATGTAGTAAGTGGCCCAATGCAAAGCACAAGTACGCAGGTTATCAATGGTGCGGTTTCAACACAAATGACTTTATCCTGGGGGCTTGTTGCAAAAGCGGAAGGAAAATTGAATATTCCATCGGCTGTTGTAAACGCCGGGGCACAGCGATACGAGACCAATGCAATTCCAATAGAGGCCGTTAAAGGAAATGCAACGCAAACAAATCCCGGAGGAAACACAGAAGATCCGAAATACAGTGCTAAAGTAAACGGCGGTGATGTATATATAAAAACGGCCGCAACAAAAAGTAAATGTTATTTGGGCGAACAAGTTACTATCACTCAAAAAGTATATTCACGCTTTCAGATGATCGGTTTTCAAAAATTTACGCAACCTACGTACGATGGATTTTATGCCATGGCGCAAGAGTCAACCAGCAAGGGGCAGCAAGTGGTTGAAAATGTGGATGGTGTTAATTATTATACGTACGAACTTTTTAGAACAGTGGGTATTGCAAACAAAACGGGTAAGATCGCGTTAACAACCATTGACGGCGATATTGTTGTGAGAAAACAAGGCGCCTCTAAACCAAGAAATATTTTTGAACAATTTTTCGGGAATGGCGGTTATGAAGATGTTCCGGTAACTACAAAGAGCCGTGCATTAACAATAGAAGTTTTGCCATTACCGGAAGAAGGGAAACCGGCGAGTTTTAATGGAGCAGTAGGACAATTTTCTTACAAATTAGAAACAACTAGAACAGAAGTAAAAGCTAACGATGCGTTTAATTTAAAAATGACCATATCCGGAAAAGGAAATATTAAATTATTGGATGCGCCAAAATTAAATTTACCCGAAGGATTGGAATCGTATGATCCGAAAGTGGCAGAGGGCGGAAGTTCCAAGACATTTGATTATTTAGTTATTCCGAGAACGGAAGGAGATTATGTTTTAAAAGGATTGGATTTTAGTTATTTTAATCTGGAATCAAAAAGATATATTACTATTGATGCTCCTGAAATAAGAATTAAAGTTCTGCCGCCCGACCCGAATAGTACCGGGGCTCAGGTTTTCACGCCGCTGAACCAGGTAAAGGAAACAGAGAACGATATACGTTATATTAAAAAGGGAACTTTTAGTTTGGTTAAAACGGAAACTGAATTTTTTAATTCGTTCAAACATGTTTCGTTCATGCTTTCGCCGGTATTATTGCTAGGACTAGTTTTAGTGGTGAGAAGAAACCATATTAAAAACAACAGCAATTTAGTTTTAGTAAAAGAGAGAAAAGCGGCCGGTGTTGCAAAAAAACAATTAACGAATGCCGAAAAATTAATGAAGCTGAATAAAAAAGATGAATTCTACACCGAAATTTTAACCGCCATAAATTATTATTTAAGCAATAAATTAAATATTCCTATTTCAGAACTTTCGCGCGAGCGAGTGCAAAAAGTGTTGTTGGAAAAGCAGGTAAATTCAGGGGATATCACAAAATTGCTTTCAACCATTGAAACAAGCGAGTACGCCAAATACGCGCCCGGTGCGGTAAGCGGAGACCTGCAAACGGTTTATAATGATACAATAACATTAATAACAGGCATAGAAGAGCAATTGAATAAAAAATGAAATTGAAATATTACATATTATTCTTCGCTTTTATTTTTACAACAAGTGTTTTCGGTAATGATCTTTTGACCACCGCCGAAAAAGCGTATGACACAAAAAATTACAAGGAAGCCATAAAAGACTACGAAAAATTACTGGCGGACGGTTTTAAATCCTACCAGTTATATTTTAACCTGGGCAACTCTTACTATCGCGATAAACAATTGGGAAAAGCAATTTATAATTATGAGCTGGCGCGTAAATTAGATCCAAATGATGAAGATGTACGCATTAATCTCGGAATTGCCGCGGCAAAAACGGTGGATAAAATTGATTCAAAGGAAAACTTTTTTATAGCGGCGGTAAAAACCAATGTCCTGGCCTCCTTTGATACCAGCGGTTGGGCTTGGATGAGTGTGCTGAGTGTGATCGTTTTCTGTTTATTTTTATTCCTGTTCATAAGCTCAACAAGCATTATGATAAAGCGAATTTCACTCTTTGTAGCATTTATTTCTTTGATCGGGTTTTTAAGCACTTATTTTTTAGGATATTCCGCTTTAAGATCAAAGTATGAAAATAAATTTGCCATTATTTTGGTAAGGGAAATAAAAATAATGAACGAACCTACTTCAACCGCCTCTTCAAAATTCAGCCTGCACGAAGGCACAAAAATTCGGGTGGTAGAAAACAACGGCGATTGGGTTTTAATAAAACTCGATAACGGCAACGAGGGCTGGGTAAAACTGAATAGTGTGGGGATTATTTAATTTCTTCAGGTACGGCTACTGTTTTTTTTAATTTGCCGGATCTCCACATCATAAAGATTCCGATCAAAATAAAGGGAATGCTTAGTAGTTGCCCGATGTTCAAGGGTAATCCGTTCTCAGCATCAATCTGATTTTCTTTTAAAAATTCATCAAAGAATCTTTCAGTAAATAAAGCAACACACATTAGGCCGAACATAAATCCGGGCCCAACTTTATCGCGTTTGTTTTTCCAAAGCCAATACATTAAAATAAATAGAAAAAAACAAAAAATGGCTTCGTACAATTGAGCCGGGTGACGAGGTAAAGGACCTTCTTTCACGAAAACAAACGCCCATGGCACATCGGTTACTTTCCCAATGATCTCGCTGTTGATTAAATTTCCAATGCGTATGCACATGGCGGCAATCGGTACTACTATCACTAACCTATCAAACAACCATAACCAGCTTTCTTTTGTTTTGCGGCAATAAAGAATCATACCGGTTAAAATGCCTAATGCTCCGCCATGACTTGCAAGCCCACCTTCGTAAACTTTTAAAATATTTAATGGGTGCGAAAGGTAACCTTCTTCAATAACTTGTCCGTCGGGGGTCATCGCATCGAACCATGGTCCATAAAAAAGACAATGCCCGAGGCGCGCGCCAATTACGGTTCCGAGGATGATGTATAGAGTAAGCGTATCTAATTGTTTATCGGTGCGGCCTTCTTTTTTAAAAACGCGGTTCATAAAAAAATGGCTGATAATAAATGCAGCGGCCCACATTAAACCGTACCAACGAACGGGCCAATCAATTCCGGGAATAGTAAAAATCTCAGGTTTAGGATCCCATTGTATGAATAAACTCAGCATTGCAACAAAAGTAGGAATAATAATATCATTTGCGGTTCTTAAATGAGCATATTATAAGGCATTTTTTGTGAAAAACCTGTGATATTAACTTTTGTATCGTACCGTGTAAAAATTCCAAATGGTTATTTTTATCGGATGAAAAATGTGGCCATTTTTGCCAGCGGCGAAGGAACAAACGCGGAAAATCTTTTTAAGTATTTTGCAAACGATACCCGCGTAAAAATAAAATTGCTGATCACGAATAAAGATAATGCCGGTGTAATTGCAAAAGCTGAGAAATACAAAAAAAATGTGCAGATCGTAAGTAAGGAAGCATTAGAGAATTATACCTCGCAGATAATAGAATTTTTAAAGGTCGAAAAAATAGATCTGATCATTCTGGCGGGATTTTTATTGAAAATTCCCGATGCATTTGTAAAAGCTTTTCCAAATAAAATAATAAATATTCACCCTGCCTTGCTGCCAAAGTATGGCGGTAAAGGAATGTATGGTTTAAATGTGCACAAAGCGGTGATCCAAAATAAGGATGTAGAAAGCGGCATTACTATTCATTTTGTGAATGAGGAATATGATAAGGGAGAAATTATTCTGCAGGCTAAATGTAATTTGGAAGCGAACGAAACACCCGAAACTTTATCCCGGAAAATAAGAGAGTTAGAGTTTGAATATTTACCAAAGGCGATAGAGAAGTTTTTGTGATCTGTCGTGAACCAAATACAACCGATTTGGTCATTCCGAGGAACGAGGAATCTGTTCTTATCAGAAGTTAAACTGTGGAGATAATTGAGGTGAGAACGGATCCCTCCTGCGTCGGGATGACGGAGCCGGGTTGGTTGTCGTCGGGATGAGCTAAAGATCAATTATTCTGTAGCCCATACAACTTAAAGTACTTTCCCTTTAAATTTAATAATTCGGTATGAGTTCCTTGTTCTGTTATTTCACCGTTCTCCAAATATAAGATAAGATCCGCGCTCTTTAAACTCGAAATGCGATGACTGATAATGACACTCGTTTTATTTTTCATTTCGCGATTCAGATTTCCTAATATTATTTCTTCCGTTTCGGTATCAACAGCGCTTAAACAATCATCAAAAATTAAAACTTGTGGTTTGCCGATCAAAGCGCGAGCAATAGAGATCCTCTGTTTTTGTCCGCCGCTTAAAGTAACACCTCTTTCGCCCACAAGGGTTTCAAATTTATCGGGGAAGGAAATTATGTTATTGTACACATCCGCTTTTTTCGAAACATCTTCAATAGCCTCATTCGAAATAGTTGCATCGGTGCTTCCGAAGCGGATGTTGTTATTTATGGTATCGCTGAATAAAAATACTTCTTGGGGCACAACACCAAAATTTTTTCGCAGTAAATTTAAATTATGTTTTTTTATGTTTTGGTTGTCAATTAAAATTTCTCCAGAACTTACATCGTATTGACGTGTCAATAACGTAATAAGCGACGACTTGCCTGAGCCCACGGGACCTGTAATACCAAGAGTTTGTCCGGCCGCGATCTTGAACGAAATATTTTTTAACGCGTTAATATTATTTTCGGGATAAGAAAAATGTACATTTTTAAATTCAATTTCGCCATTGAGAATGTAGGTATTTAAATTGCTGTTTACTATTTCCGGTTTAGTTTCTAAAAATTCGTTTATTCTCTTTTGAGAAGCGCTTGCCCGTTGCACCAATGAAGTTACCCAGCCCAGTGAAGCAAATGGCCAGGTCATATAAAATACGTAAAGAATAAATTCCGGAATATTACCGGGTTCAATTTTTCCCTGCATGGTTAATTTTCCTCCATACCAAATGGTAATTAAAATGCTTGTACCTATCATCAGGATCATGGTAGGACCAAAAAAGGCTTCAATCCCTGCAAGTTTTAAGGATGTTTTTTTGTACTGTTCACTTTTTAATTCCATTTCGTTCACGAAAAATTTTTCTCGGGCATAAGCTTTTATTACCCTTATAGCACTAAAGGTTTCTTGCGCTTGAGTGGTTAAATTGCCAAGCTCTTCCTGAACTTTAGTGCTTTGTTTGCTTATCATATCTGAAACAAAATAAATGATCACAGATAAAATGGGCAGAGGTAAAAAAACTAAAAGGGTTAATTCGGCATTTACATTTAACATAAAAATTAATACGGTAACAGTAGTAACAATCGTATTTGCCACATACATAATGGCCGGGCCGGTGTACATGCGCACTCTGCCAACATCTTCACTTATTCTGTTCATTAGGTCGCCGGTGGTGTGGCGTTTAAAAAAGCTGATGTTTAATTTTTGATAGTGATCGTAAATTTGATTTTTTTGATCGTATTCAATATGGCGACTCATTACAATAATGGTTTGCCGCATTAAAAACAAAAACAAGCCGCTTGTTAAGGCGAGAAAAATTAAAGTGAGCCCGTGTTTCACAAAAACAGAAGGGTTTGCAGGTGTATTGTTTTTTAGAATGGAAATAATAGTGTCGCTTCCTTCGCGTACAACAACCCCTTGATAGATCTTAAAAACGGTTGAAAGGGTAACAAATACAAACCCTCCAAAAAAATGCCATTTGTATTTTAGGAAGAAATGATTGAGAGTGCCTAAATGCTTCACACTACAAAGATACAAAAAATTGAAACCCGAAAACTATTCCAATTAGCGTGTTTGGAATAGTTTCCGGAAATTTATTTACCTAACCAAAGTTACATTACCCTTTGTTTTATACTCTTTAGCGTCATTCCCTTTAGCGGTTACGATGTAAAAATAAATACCATCCGCACATTCTTTTCCACCAAAACTTTTACCGTCCCAAGCAATGTTACCTGTAGAACTATTGGTTTCATAAACTTTATTTCCCCATCGGTCAAAAATAATGGCGCTTAATTCTCCAAGGTTAGCGGTCTTAAAAAAGAAAACATCATTGCTTCCATCGCCATTTGGTGTAAATATATTGGGCACTTCTAATTTAGATGGGATATCTACCCTAATTATTTTATAAGTTGTATCCAGACAACTTCCTTTGGAGGAGATCATCAATACTGTATAAGTGCCTGGCGCGTTATAAGTAGTTGTTGGATCAATAAGGGTTGTATTTGTTTGTGAAAGCCCATTGCCAAAACTCCAAACATTGGTTACGCCGTTTAACGCACTGTAATTTGTTGGTGTAAATATCACAGTTAAAGGTGCAAATCCTGAATATACATCGGATGTAAAATCAGCTTTTAGATCTCCGGCTGTAACATTAAATTCACCGCGGGCTTTGCAGCCGGTTAATGTATTTGTTACAATATACTCATAGTTACCTGGCATGGATACAGCCACGCTTGGCGAGGTAGTTCCGTTTAATATCGGACTGTTTAAATTAGAAGTGATAGCGTTTGTTGGACTAAAAGTAGCGCCTAAAGGATACTGCGAAAACCAGTACCTTAAACCGGTTGAAGGTCCGGTAATAGCCATAATTAAATTTGCCTGATTTGCCCCGCAATCTATAATAGCGTTAGATAATGGAGAAGTTAGAACAGGCGGCTGTGTTTTATCTACAATATTTATTGTTCCTGTTTTTGTACAGCCATTGTAATTATCCATTATTGTTAAAGAATAAATTCCGGGAACATAACAACTATAACTGGAAACGCC
>JANYBY010000121.1 GCA_025360565.1 Bacteroidota bacterium | reverse complement strand
ATGCGTAAATTAGTCGCAAGCATAGAGGGGAGAGTCATAGTTTTATGAATTAAGCAACACAAAACTAACTTGACCTCCCTGCCTATGCGCCTGAAGTTCAAGTTAATTATCCACTAACTTAATGACATTGGCCTTCGGGGTATTACTGTTCGAAACATGGTAAATGTATCTCGTGCCTACGGCACTCAAATATTCATTTCCTTTATTTTCTACCAATATTAGGCTCCGATGGAGCCTAATTCTGTAATTTAGACTAAGCCCGGTAGGGGTGAAATATTTCATGTTCCGAACACTAATGGCCATTTTGGGTCGCATATTTATGAATAAAATGTGCTATTATTATTTGATCCCTTCGGGATCTAACTTAGTTCAGGTTGTTTATTCGTAGTGATAAAAATCCTCCATTGGGATTGCATGATAACCCGGCCTATCCCCTCCCGCACTTATCTTTCCACTCTGCTTTAAATTTTTCTCTTTCTTCTTCGGTCATGTTGCTCATTTTTTCGCGCCAGCCCCATCCGCCTTTGTAGCCGCCACCTCCGTAACCACCGCGCCCTTTAAAGCCACCAAATAAAATACGGCATAACAATAATAAACCAATTGCGTTTACATACGTTAATTGCCCAACTCCCGCAATTACTTGCGGTAAAATAGAATTCCACAATAACATTACAGCAAAACCGCCCGCTAAAATAAATCCTAAAAAAATTAAAGGGAACAGCGCAAACTTTGCTTTATGCTTAAATGGTGAATTCATTTTTTTAGTTTAATAGGCTATAAAATCTTTATATAAATTGTTTAGTCTTTCGCGTAAATGTTTTACCGCGTAACCTTTACGACTAATAATTGTTTTAATACTTTCTCCGGTTTTATTCGCAATTTGCTGCAAACTTATATCTTCTAATTCGTTCTGCACAAAAACATCGCGCTGCTTTTCGGGCAATTCGTTTAAGGCTGCCATTAATTCTTCCCAAAATAGTTTTTTAAAAAATGCGTTCTCAGGCGTGCTGTTATCTGCCAGCAATATTTCTTTAAAATTAATTTCGCCGTTCTCACTTTCAAAAGTAAAATCTTCTAAATGTGCGGTTTTCTTTTTTCTAAACCGATCGGTAATTTTATTTTTTGCAACACGGTAAAGCCAGCCGCTTACGCTTTCAATGGCTTCCACCTCGTTCATATTGCTGTATTGGTACCATACATCCTGCAAAATATCTTCAGCATCTTCATCCGTTCCCACTTTGCCGCGAATAAATCCAAACAGCTGTTTGCTATACGTACCAACTGCCTGAATAATATTTTGCCTTTTATCGGTCATCATTATGTCCACTCTGCCGCTCATTTATTAGGTAGACGAACAAAAAGTATTTTTACTTTATCAAATTTACTCTTATGTTGTCCATTTAATCCGCCGACCATCCCAATTTTAGTGTTTGTGTATGGGACTAATACTAAAATTAGTTAAAAAGATCAGGCATTTATTAGTGATCCCGATCCGCCGCGGCGGACTATTGGGATAATAGAATATTTGAAATGGTTGTTGATAGTAAAAAAAAATCTATTTTTACGCAAATCAATATAACATGGCCAATATTTTTGAATTTAATGGATATAAACCTGTAGTGCACCGCAGCGCGTTTGTACATCCAAACGCTACCGTAACCGGCAATGTAATTATTGGGAAGGATGTTTATATTGGTCCGGGTGCCGCTGTTAGGGGCGATTGGGGCGAAATTATTATTGAAGACGGATGCAATGTTCAGGAAAACTGCACCATTCATATGTTTCCTGGCACAACAGTATTATTAAAAGAAAGCGCGCATATTGGTCACGGCGCAATTATTCATGGTGCTACTATTGGAAAAAATAGTTTAATCGGCATGAACAGTGTTATAATGGATAATGTTGTTGTTGGCGATGAATGCATTATTGGCTCTCTGGCTTTTTTGCCCGCCGATATGATCATTGAAAACAGAAAAGTAGTTGTTGGCAATCCTGCAAAAGTGATCAAAGATGTAAGTGACGAAATGATAAAGTGGAAAACAATGGGCACTAAATTATATCAGCAATTACCTGCAGATTGTTTTGCCACCTTAAAAGAATGCGAGCCGCTCAGACGAATACCGGCTTTCCGCCCAAAACAACAGGATATTTATAAAACCTGGGGCGAGAATAAAAAGAAAAAATAGTTCCTGCGAAATTTAAGCAGAACTACGAATTACGAATTTATACGAATATACAAATCAAGAAAGTTACCGGCGTTTAGGCACACAGATTCGTATATTCGTATTGATCAGTATTTCGTAGATAATTCCTTTTAATTCTCATTTATTTTACGTTAATTTAAGCTTACTAAAATAACATCCTATGTCTAAAAACAAATCCAAATCCATTTTAAATCCGGCTTCCACAAAATTTTTATACGAGTATTTAAACAACACCTCGCCAACAGGTTTTGAAAGCGGAGGACAAAAAATATGGCTCAATTATATTAAGCCTTATGTTGATGAACATTTTGTAGATACATACGGAACAGCAGTTGGCGTTATAAACCCCAAAGCGGAATACAAGGTGGTGATAGAGGCGCATGCCGATGAAATAAGCTGGTTTGTACATTATATTACCAAAGATGGTTTTATTTATTTATGCCGCAACGGCGGAAGCGATCATCAAATAGCGCCTTCAAAGCGTGTAAATATTCATACAGATAAAGGAATTGTAAAAGCAGTTTTTGGCTGGCCCGCTATTCATGTGCGCGAACCCGGCAAAGAAGAAACTCCAACTTTAAAAAATATTTTTTTAGATCTTGGCTGTAAATCCGATAAAGAAGTGGCGGAATTGGGCGTGCACGTTGGCTGCGTAATTACTTACGAAGATGAATTAATGGAGTTGAACAACCGTTACTACACCGGCCGCGCATTAGATAATCGCATTGGCGGATTTATGATCGCCGAAGTGGCGCGTTTATTAAAACAACATAAAGATAAATTGCCCTTTGGTTTATATGTTGTAAATTCTGTTCAGGAAGAAGTTGGATTGAATGGCGCTACCATGATAGCGCGAAAAATAAATCCGGATGTTGCCATTGTAACCGATGTATGTCACGATACACAAACGCCTATGATGAATAAGATCGCGAGCGGAGACATCAGCTGCGGCAAAGGCCCCGTGGTAAGTTACGCGCCGGCCGTACAAAATAATTTATTGAAATTAATTATTGAAACCGCAAATAAAAATAAAATTCCGTTTCAGCGCCTTGCCTCCCCGCGTATGACGGGAACGGACACCGACGCGTTTGCATTTGCAACCGATGGCATTGCTTCGGCACTTATTTCTTTACCGTTAAGGTACATGCACACAACTGTTGAGAGCGTAAATAAACAAGATGTTGAAGAAGTAATTAAATTAATTTATGCTTCAGTAAAAAACATTAAGAATAATCAGGATTTTAGATACATTAAGTAATTTTAGAGTTACTGAATTGTAGAATTGACTCCTGCCCATTCTAAAATTCATCCCGATAGCTATCGGGATCAAAAACTCAACAACTAAAGAGTGGCCATCATAGGTTCAATAATAAAAAGAGCAATTAACGTAAGGGGTAAAATTCCCATGCGCCGCAATGTATATAAGCAGCAAGTAAGGCAGCTGCGAAAACTTTTACTGAAAGCGCAATTTACCGAATTCGGAAAAAAATATTCTTTTAACGAATTGGTTTTGCTTTCCGATCCCGTTAAACTATTTCAAAGCACCCTGCCTATTTACGATTACGAAAGTATTTTTGAGGCTTGGTGGTACAGAGCACTAAAGGGCGAAAAAAATATTTGCTGGCCCGGTAAAATAAAATATTTTGCCCTGAGTAGCGGCACTTCCGAATCGGCCAGCAAACATATTCCTGTTACAAAAGATATGATCAGGGCCATACAGAAGGGCACAATAAAACAAATATTATCTACCAAACATTTTAATTTATCAAAAGAACAATACGAAACCGAAATATTAATTGTTGGCGGAAGCACAAATTTAAATTACAACGGCACTTATTTTAGCGGCGATCTAAGCGGTATTACAACAGGCACACAGCCCAGATGGTTTCAAAATTTTACTTTGCCCGGGCCGGAAATTACTTCGCATACAGATTGGGAAACCAAAATAAACGACATTGTTATAAACGCTAAAAGCTGGAAAGTTGGTTTTATTTGCGGTGTTCCCGCATGGATCCAGATCTTATTCGAACGCATTATAAAACATTATAAAGTAAAAACCATACACGATATATGGCCCAACCTTGCCATTTTTGTTCACGGTGGCGTTGCCATACATCCCTACAAAAATAGTATTAATGCCCTTTGCGCAAAGCCTTTAATTTATTTGGATACATACATGGCATCGGAAGGATTTTTTGCATATCAGGAAAGGCCCAACGAGCTGCAGGCAATGAAATTAATGACCGACAATAAATCGTTCTTTGAATTTGTACCTTTTAACGAAGAAAATTTTGATGCCGACGGTAATATAAAACCTAAAGCAAAAGCACTTACCATTACCGAAGTAGAATTGGATACGGACTACGCGCTTTTAGTCAGCAATTGCGCCGGTGCTTGGCGTTATTTAGTTGGCGACACAATTAAGTTTGTCAATTTACACCGATGCGAAATTATTATTACCGGCCGTACTAAACATTATTTGAGTTTATGCGGCGAACATTTAAGCGTTGATAATATGAACCAGGCGATCAAGCTCGCATCCAATGATCTGAAAATTACAATAAACGAATATTGTGTGGCCGGCATTCCTTACCAAGGCATGTACGCTCACCATTGGTATGTTGGCGTTGATAAACCGGTTGACGAAAAATTGCTCATCGAAAAAATTGACGCGCTTTTAAAAGATCTGAACGACGATTACATAACCGAAAGAAAACACGCGTTAAAAATTTTAATTACAACACTTCCTAATAAAGCCTTTATTGATTTTTTAGCAAGTAAAAATAAATTGGGCGGGCAAAGCAAATTTCCAAGGGTAATGAAGGGAAAACATTTGAACGAATGGCTTGCGTTTTTAGATAATTATAAAAAATAATTTTTTTTGATCTTAAGTTTAATATATCAAACCATTGTAATTGTTCTGCTGCTCACGTTCTCTTTTGGCCCCGCCTTTTTTGCGCTAATTAATACAGGTATAAAACACGGTTACAAAACCGGTTCCCTTTTGGCGTTGGGAATTATTTTAAGCGATTTTGTAGTTTGCGTATTAATTATTTTACTGGTGCATTTTGGCGCAACTAATTTAATTAATAACGAAAAAAGTCAGCGTTTTATGGGCATACTAGCCGGCATAGTTTTAGTGGTGTTTGGCGCTTTTCACTTTAAAGCCCCTGTTCCGCAAAATTCTGAAGGCGCTGAGATCAAGGCTCCATCAGCATCGTTAATGGTTTTAAAAGGCTTTTTTTTAAACAGTTTCAATCCCACCGTTTGGTTACTCTGGCTGGGTAACGTTACTGCTGTTGGAAAAACGTTGAACTACAGTGTGCTGAACATGATCCTTTATTTTGGCGTTACTTTAGGCATTGTTTTAATGGTTGAATTTGCCAAAGTTTATGCCGCCGGTAAATTAAAAAAATTACTAACGGGCAAGCTCATGCACCGAGTTAACATTATCACCGGAGTTTTATTAATTATTTGCGGTTTAGTTTTAATTTACAATCACTATTTTTGATCAGCATGACCGAAGAAGAGCTTGAAAGTTTTAAGAAAAAAATCATTGATACAACCCCTTTTCCGGGAGTATACATGTTTAAATTTATTGTTAAAAGCGATAACAGAAATATTGCTTTGGTTGAAAATTTGTTTGAGGCCGAAGCCGATATTCTGACTAAAGAAAGTGAGAACGGAAAATATACCAGTATTACAGCCAAACAAGTGGTTATTACGGTAGATGAGGTAATTGAGGTTTATAAAAGAGCCGCCAAAATAACAGGAATTATTTTTTTATAAATTTTATATTTAATGCAACACAAACTTTCGTGCCATCTCATATTTTTTCTTTTCATTCTTTGCGGAAGAATAATTTCACAAAACCATCCGGAAGATTTTCATCTTACTTTTCCAAAAAAAATAATTTCAAACGGCTATTATCACACCATTACTTTTTTAGATTCGCGTCCCGAAAAAGATGATCTGGGTTATGTTTACACCGGCGGTGATAACCGAAAAACAAATGTTATCAATAAAAAAGAGTTTGGCGCCCAATTAAAAGCACTGGTAAAAAGATCCATCGATTCAAGCAATGCCGATGGGGAACTGCTGTTTCAATTACGCAAATTTAAATTTTTAGAAAAACCCGAAAACGCCTCGGAGTTTGGCTTTTGTTTGTTTAGAGCCGATCTGTATGTGAGACAGGATAGTACGTATAAAAAATTAAGCCGAATAGATTCCATTATAGTTGTTGAAGCGCCTGATGCCACAAAACCATTGTTTGACGCGGCAAGCAATATGATCGCCGATTTTGTTTTAACCAATTTAGGAAAGGATTTTTCGAACACCGAAAATTTTACATTTAAGCAGATCGAAAAAATGGACAGTGTTGAAAAAAGCCGGATCAAACTATTTGCGTCCGGTCAATACACAAACGGTGTTTATAAAAATTACCAAAGTTTTAAAGATCAAATTCCTGATTTTAGAGTTCTTGAAGTAATTTATAAATACAATAGGCTGATTGCCGTGAAAGTTCTGACGCCAAAAGGCAAAAAAATAAAAATAAAGCCCGATGAGTTTTTTGCCGTTATAACCGAAGGCAAACCTTTTATTTCTGCCGAATATGGTATTTATCCGCTCGAAAAAATAAATGGAGACTTTTATTTTACAGGCGAAGGAAAAGTGCCGAAAGAAAAGGCCGGAAGTACCGAAGAGGGTGCAGATGGGAAAGATGCTAAAGAAAATTCAAAAATGCAGACCGCTTTTTATCAAATTCGTTTAGATCATATTGACGGAAGTTTAATGCGTATAAAACAAAAAAATTAAATGTCGGTTACACTTACCTCGCAAAAACTTTCTGTTATATTCGATCCTTTTGGTGCCGAAATTAAAAGCGTTAAGAATAAAAATGATGTTGAATTTATATGGCAGGGCAATAAGGCAGTTTGGGCAAGGCACGCTCCGGTATTATTTCCCATTGTGGGCAAACTAAAAGACGACACGTTTAGTTACGAAGGAAAAAAATACAGTTTGCCTCAACATGGCTTTGCAAGGGACATGGCTTTTGAATTAGTTTCGCAAAATTCTTTCTCCTGTGTTTTCAGGTTAAGTTCAAACGAAGAAACAAAAAATAAGTATCCATTTGATTTTGTTTTTGAGATCAAATACCAATTAAGTTCAAATACTTTAACGGCTTTTTATACCGTAAAAAATTCTTCTGAAATCCCTATGCATTTTTCGCTTGGCGCTCATCCTGGTTTCAATTGTCCGTTATTAGAACATGAAACCTTTAACGATTATTATATAAAATTTGAAACTTCCGAGTTTAAACTCACCGAATTATCTAACGGTTTGCGGCTTGACTACCAAAAAGCTTTGAATTTAAACAATGGCAAATTGCCGCTTACTTCTTCCCTATTCGATAATGACGCGATAGTATTTGAAAATTATCAGATCCATAAACTCACCTTGTGCTCAAAGATCTCTAAACACAAAATTATTTTGTATTGCCAGGATTGGCCCAATTTTGGGATCTGGACAAAAAAAGGCACTCAGCAATTTATTTGTCTTGAGCCTTGGTATGGAATTGCAGATAGTGTAAACTCCGATCATGAATTAACAAGCAAAAAAGGCATTATTACGTTAAAGCCCTTGGGCGAATTTAATTGTTCTTATTCCCTTAATTTTTCCTGATAATACCTGCGGGCACCTAGAACAAAGGGCTTATTTACCCAATATCCTATTGAAAACACGTTAATTTGCCCTATTTCAGGCACTTTTGCCGTTTGAATACGGAAAATTTCGTATTTTTGCCCCTCTAAAAAATTACAAAATGAATATTACAAAACACGATATTGACAGCCTTAACGCTGAAATTAAAATTGCGGTAACGCCATTGGATTACGAAGATCGTGTAGGCGAAGCTTTAAAAAAAGTACAGCGCCAGGCTTCTATGCCGGGTTTCCGTCCGGGAAAAATTCCTGCTGGCCTTATTAAAAAACAATACGGCACACAAATTTTGGTGGACGAGATCAATAAAATGTTGAACGACGTAATTTATAAATATATTCAAGAAAATAATATTGAGATCCTTGGAAATCCTTTACCAAAAGAACAGGCAAAAGTTGATTTTGAAAAACAAAAAGATTTTGAATTTACTTACGAAATAGGTTTAACGCCGCAGTTCAATATTAATTTAGATAACAAACATACGTTTACGTTTAAAACTGTTAAGATAGATGATTCGCTGGTAGATAAGTATGTGAACGATGTTCGTAAAAATTACGGCAAGCCAACCAATCCTGAAACAGCGGGAGAAAAAGATGTGGTGTTTGTTGATATTAATGAGTTAGATGAAGCCGGAGCAATTACAGCCGGCGGAATTTTTAAAAGCACAAGCGTAAGCTACGAGCGCATTAAAAACGAAAATGCAAAGGCAAAATTATTGGGCGTTAAAAAAGAAGATAAAATTGTCGTGAATATAAACGAACTTTACGATACTGCTTTAGATAAAAGTGTTTCGCTTGGTATTGATAAAGAACATGCCGAAACCGCTAATTGCAATTTACAATTAACAGTAAAAAATATTTCCCGCCTTGAGGATGCAGATCTTAATCAGGAATTATTTGATAAAGTATACGGCCCCGGAAATGTTACAACCGAAGAAGATTTCAGAATTAAAATTAAAAATGAATTAGGCTTGATGTTTAACGCCGACTCAGAACGTTTTTTGAAAACCGAAGTAGAGAATAAATTAATTGAAAACCTGAGTTTAAAATTGCCCGATGATTTTTTAAAGCGCTGGTTAATGGTGGTGAACGAAAAACCAATTACCAAAGAAGAATTAGAAGGAGATTATGCCAATTATTCTAAAGCCATGCAATGGCGTTTGATAGAAAATAAAATAATTAAAGACAACGCTATAAAGGTAGATGCCGACGAAGCAAAAGAAGAAGCAAAACTTTTTATTAAAAGCGAATATGCCCGTTACGGACAAGTGCCGACTGAAGACGACTTGGAAAAGATCTCAAAAGACCTTTTGAGCAAAGAAAAAGAAGCGCAAAAAATATTTGAAGGATTATACAGTAAAAAGGTACTTGGTTTAATTAAAGAAAAATGTACGTTGCAACCAAAAGAAGTTAGCTACGACGAGTTTTTTAAGAATAATTAAAAGGTTCAAGAAAAATCCGGTGTAAATTTTTTCATCCGCCTTCATATCCGAGTTTATTTTCAACCTCCAACAGGCCGTCCGGTTTAGACCTTCAAGGTTTTGCTAAATTATTTTGAAAACCTTGAAGGTCTAACTCAACAAGTAGCCCAAATTGGTTTGTCATTTATCCCATACCTTATTATTTATCCCAAAGCATTGCCGATTAGCCCTTTAATTTGACTTGGGTGGTTGAGCGCATTACATTTGTACTATAAATTTTAAACCCCAAATCATGAAAAAAACATCTTTACTTTTTGCATTTGTTTGTTTGTCCTTATTAAGTGCCGCACAAACCGGCTTAACTAATTTAAGTTTTGAAACGTGGACCACTATAGCCGGCCCCACTCCGTCAGGTTATGTAAGTTTGGGTGCCACACAAATTACAGGTGGCGCGCAACATTTAAACAGTTATGTAAGGCTTACTTCAAACGGCCAAGCCACCACAAGCCCTTCGGCTGCGGGGGCCATGCAATTGGCAACATTGGTGGGTACGGTGCCCGTTTCAGGCGCGCCATACACACAAAAACCAATTGCACTTACCGGTTATTATAAATGCAATATTGTGGGCACCGATACAGTTTTTGGTCGGGTTGATATGACCAAAAATTTTCAATCGCTTTTAAATTCTCCTGCCACAGCGGGTTTTAAAGCCACAGTTACAACAACCGTGTGGACTTCTTTTAGTATAGCCTTAACTTATACCGGAACTTTTAATCCCGATTCGGCTAAACTTTATTTTGCCGCAAATAAAGCATACGCCGGCAGGGCAGCAGGTTCGTCGGGCACCACTTTAGATCTTGATAATTTATCTTTTATTATGGGAGGAACAGGTTTAAAACAAATTGAGAACGAAAACATTTTGCTTTCAGCTTTCCCAAATCCGGCAAACGATAAAATATATTTAGAAAGCAATTCCATGTTAGCGGAAGAAGTTATAATTTATAACGGGCTTGGCCTATACATTGAAAGTAAAAAATTTGAAGGTAAGCGAGCTGACATTGATCTTGGTAATTATTCTCCGGGCCTTTATTATTATTCCGTTTTGGATAAAAACGGTATGAAATTAAAGACCGATAAATTTGTTGTGATAAAATAAACTTCTTCTAAAAGCCCCGCCGAATTTCAATTAAAATTTAAATGATTCGGAGGGGTTTATTTTAAGAAGGCTATCAGATAAAAAAGAATCAGATAAAGAAGAAGTGTGTAATTTAGTGGTTTGCCCCGCAATGTTAGTAGACTCCATACCCGTTTGTTCTGGGGGATAGGGAACAAAGGGTACAACTTG
>JANYBY010000118.1 GCA_025360565.1 Bacteroidota bacterium | reverse complement strand
ATGCGTAAATTAGTCGCAAGCATAGAGGGGAGAGTCATAGTTTTATGAATTAAGCAACACAAAACTAACTTGACCTCCCTGCCTATGCGCCTGAAGTTCAAGTTAATTATCCACTAACTTAATGACATTGGCCTTCGGGGTCGCCATAGTTTAAGATGAGGGCAACAAAATTGAAGCGTGATGGAATATTTTTGATAATTGAAAATGGATGGTTTGACCCCGAAGGTTTAACACAAAACACCAGAGCAGAATCACGATAAAGTTTTTTATTGAAAATTGAAGAGTAAAAATTGAAATGGATGGTTTGACCCCGAAGGGGTCTCATGTTTATAAAAGATGTCTATCCCCAAAGCTCACGACCCTGAAGGGGTCGAATGTCCTATTTGATGTTACGATCTAACTCTTTTCTTAAACTCTGCAACATTTATTTTCTTATCGCACAAAAAGTATTCATCCTCTACATTATTGGAGCAAACAATTACTGTGCGATCGGCAGAATGTTTAGTGATCAAATTTTTGTACCAACTGATAGCCTCTTTATCAAGATTGGATGCGGGCTCGTCCAGTAAAAGTAATGACGTATCGCTTAAAATGGCCAAGCCTAATTTTAAACGCTGTTTCATACCGCTCGAAAATTGTTTTATAAATTTATTTTTGGCGTGATCGAGTTGTATCAATTCTACGATCTCTTTTGTTTGAAGCTTATTTACAAAAGGTTTAAAAATAGCGGAATGTTCAATTGTTTCAATCAAGGTAAAATCATCTACCAATTGCAAATAGGGTGAGGCGAAGGAGATATAATTCTTCAGATTTTCATTTGCGATTAATTGTTGATTTGGAAGTGCATATTTTATTTCGCCTTCATTCGGACTTACAAATCCGCTGATTATTTGCAGCAGAGTTGATTTGCCGGAACCGTTACCTCCTAAAATAACCACTTTGTCGTTTGCGTTAATTTGATATGAAAGATCTCTGAAGATCCATTCGGAACCAAATTTTTTGCCAAGGTTATTAAGTGAGATCTGCATTAAGATGTTTATAAGCCGAGAAATTTTTAAATCCCCTTAACAATTCCGTCTTTTTGATTTCTGATAAAATCAACAATTTCTTTTCGGATGGGTGTAGCGGGCATTTCGTTCTCCACTATCTCTAATGCGTTGGTAAGATTATGGCCGCGCACAAAAATTATTCTGTAAATATCTTCAACCTGTTTTATAACTTCTTTATCAAATCCTCTGCGTGCCAAACCAATTGTATTTACACCAATAAATTGCAATGGCTCGCGCGCCACGCGTACGTAAGGCGGCACGCTTTTACGTACCAGCGATGCGCCGGCAATAAATGAGTGCGCACCAATATTAACAAATTGCTGGGCCGCAACCACACCTTCTAATATTGCAAAATCTTCAACCGTAATATGTCCGGCCAAACTGCCGTTGTTTGCAATAATAACATTGTTGCCAATTAAACAATCGTGCCCCAAATGTGTGTAAGCCATAATTAAACAATTATCGCCAACTTTGGTGGTCATGCGGTGCGCGGTGCCTTTGTGAATGGTGGCATACTCACGCACAATTGTATTTTTTCCAATAACTGTATTCGATTTTTCGCCTTTGTATTTCAGATCCTGATTAACAATGCCAATGATTGCGCCGGGAAAAATTTTGCTTCCGTTGCCTATGATTGTATCCGGAAAAATTATAGCGTTTGGGTAAATATGACAATCGTCGCCAATTTCTACATCCTCATAAACAGTCGCGAACGCTTCAATAGTTACGTTTTTGCCTATGCGTGCTTTAGGGCTAACAGATGCTAAATTTGAGATCATATATCTAATTTATCTCAACGGGTTGTTTAACTTCTTTGCCTTTTACTTTTACAAGCATGGCCATCATTTCGGCTTCCATTACCATTTTATCGCGCACAAATGCTTCGCCGCGCATGTGTACAATACCACGGCGAATAGGAGTTAACAAGATCAATTTAAAAACAAGCGTGTCGCCGGGAATAACCTGTTGTTTAAATTTTACTTTATCCATACTCATAAAATACGTCAAATAATTTTCGGGATCAGGCACTTTACTTAACGAAAATATGCCGCCAACTTGCGCCATGGCTTCTATTTGTAAAACGCCAGGGAAAACCGGTGCGCCAGGAAAATGTCCGCGGAAAAAATCCTCGTTCATGCTCACGTTTTTTACGCCAATAATTCCTTCTTCTGTCATTTCCATGATCTTATCAATGAATAAGAATGGCTGACGATGAGGCAATATTTTTTGGATCATATTAATATCATAAAGCGGTGTTTTATTAAGATCGTAAGGGATGTGCAAATTTTTCTTTTTTCGCGTGGCCTCATCGCGGATCATTTGTTTAATTTTTTTTGCAAAGGCTACATTGCCCGCGTGGCCCGGACGCGCAGCCAGGATGTGAATTTTTAATGGCTTACCAACCAAAGCCATATCGCCAATTATATCTAACAATTTATGGCGAGCAGGCTCATTGTAAAAATGCAATTTGGTATTATTTAAAACGCCTTTACCTTTTACTTCAACCTGCTCTTGTTTAAATACTTTTTTAAGATGATCAATTTTTTCTTTAGGCAATTCTTTATCCACCAAAACTATTGCATTATTCAGATCACCGCCTTTTATTAAGTTGTGTTCTAATAACATTTCTAATTCATGCAAAAAAACAAATGTTCTGCATTTTGAGATCTCTGTTTTAAATTGCGCTATGTCGTAAATGCCCGCATGTTGTGTTCCTAATACCTCGCTGTTATAATCTACCATCACTGTGCAGCGGTATGTATCTTGTGATACAGCTAACATCTCCACTTTTTTTACGGGATCTTCGTAAGTTAAATTTTCGGTGAGTTCAAAATAAGTTCGCTCCGCATCCTGTTCAATAATTTCGGCCGCTTCAAGGGCTTCAATAAATTTCCATGAACTTCCATCCATGATCGGCATTTCCGGCGCGGTCATTTGTATCAAACAATTATCAATTCCTAAACCAACCAAAGCGGCTAAAACATGTTCGGTTGTGTAAACGCGAACGCCATTTTTTTCGAGGGTTGTACCACGCGAAGTATCTACCACCAGATCAGCATCCGCTTCAATTATCGGCTGACCTTCAACATCGGTGCGTTGAAATTTGTACCAATGGTTTTCGGGCGCCGGATTAAACGTAATGGTTACGGGTTTGCCTGTATGCAGCCCTACTCCTGAAACAGAAACCGCTTGCTTTATTGTTCTTTGTTTTTCGCTCATTATCAATACGAATAAAGGTTAACCCAAATTCCGCATTAGCAATTCTATTATCCCCAAAGGATTCCTTCAGAATTAACCAAAATCCTAATACATAAACTGGGTTAAATATAATCAATTTTTTAGAATTATGCGCGGTACTTTTGATAAGAAAAACACGTTGAAACGAAGCAGCTGCGCTACTTGGTATTTTGCCACCAATTGCACGAATTAACACAAATTCGGGCTTACAAAAATTACTTAAATCTGTGGGAGGTCAGGATTTAATTAGTAAAATTAAACCACACAGATTAGTGAAAGTTAGTGAAATTAGTGGCTAAAAAAATATGCAACCCGTCAGCGAAGCTGCGTGGCTAAAACCCCGAACTAAGGTGAATAAAAAATCCGCCCTGATTTTGCCTGTTAAAACTGTATTCAAAACGCATTACCAGATCGTAATAAGTAATAAAATCCAAGCCAACTCCATAACCATATTGCCATGAATTATTTAAAAAATTTGTGCTGTTGTAAAATTTGTCTTCTATATACGCGGCATCAAAAAACACATTTATAAACGCGTAATAGGGAATGGTGCTGAATTGTTTTATGGTTAAACGGCTGTTGGTTTGAAACACACGCGGTTTTATGATTTGATACCGCAAACTATTCTTACTTAAAAAATATTTTTGTCCGTCAATAATATAATACTCATAACCCCTTACCAGATCGGTATACCCAAGCGAGCGATTAAAATTATACGATAGGTAATCCACATTCATCCACCGGCCTTTTACCATGTTGGCAAGATAAACGCGATTGCTAATTTTTGTGTGTTTCTTTAAACTTACGGTTACATTTAAATTATTTATCGGCGAGTTATCCGAAAAATCAAATCCATCCTGAGTTGCCCAAAGATCAAACATCCATCCTTTTAAAGCGTATTGTTTATTGTCGCGATTATCAAATGTATAACGGTATTGCAAACTGGCGTAAGTTATTTTTTTTCTGCTTTTTCCGTAAAAATCCGAATTCAATTTTACAACGGTATCATTAATGGAAGCGCTTTTTACAAGCACCTCAATTGTATTCTGCTCATACAGATTCGGGCGATGGATCAAACCAATTTTTGCCTCCTGTTCGGTTCGCAAATAGGTGCCGTATTCTCGCACAAATTGCGGTTCATTGTATTGTGTAATATACGTAACCTCATTATTACGCGAGTAAATGTAGGAGCTTGAAATGCCAATGGTTTGTGCTTTATTTACAAAGGGTAATTTGTAACTGAAGCCGAATTTTTCGGAATATCCTTTTTGAAATAAAAATACCAACTTGTCTTTTACCCCGGTAAAATTATCAAAGCCCAGGGCAAAACCGTAATTGATTCGAAACAGATCTTTTGTGCGCCACCACGAATTAAAATTGCGATCCTGGATCTCAAAAACAGGCACCGGCCAAATGTACCAGCGCTCTTTTACAGAAATTTTTAATTGAATAGTTTTTGTGTCGTGGTCTATTACCGAGTAAATGGAATCGTAAATAAAAAGCTGTGTATTAAAAATATTTTGCTCGCTTCTTTTTTTAAAATGATGCAGTTTTGAAAGAGTAATGGTATCGTTCAGCTTTCGGCTTAATTCCCTTGTAATAATTCTATCCTTTGTTTTTTTATTTCCCCTGATGATTATTTCATTTATTCTGTAAACAGCTGCGCTATCCACAGTTTGAGACCGGCACAATGAAAAATGAAACAGGAAAAAAATTAAAACCCCCTTAAATATTGAGGAAATGCAAAAACTCATTTAATTTATCTTTCATGTCTTTATCATAATCGCCATGATGAAAACTGGCTTTCACTGTGTAATTATAACGATTAAATGTTTGCAATATACTTGAGAGGTCTTCGCGGTTTACTTTTAAAGTTACTTCCATTTTTGTACTGTCGGGGGTTGACGATACATGCAGACTTAAAATTTTAGCATCGTTACCCTCCACAATATTGGCAATTTGCACCACCGAATAATCGCTCTGATTTAATTCCAACACAATTACACCACCCGGATTTTGCACCGCGATCATGGCGCTTAAATTTTTAATAATGCCTTTCAATGTAATACATCCTTTATAAAGTTCGTTCTCATCCAACACCGGAATAAGCGTTAAATTAAGACTACTCATTAATTTTACAAGGTCGTAGGTATGTTGACTGTGATGAATGATAGGTTTTAATAAATGAACTTTGCCTGCGTTAATTTGTTCTTCGGGATGTTCATAATCCATTAGGTCTGTTTCGGCTATAAGCCCCACTAACTCTCGGTTATTTACAACAGCCAAATGCGAAACTTTAAACTGTTCCATCCAATCCAAGGCCATCTCAACAGTATCGGTTACTTTTAAGGGCGGAATCTCGTCGGTTATTAAATCTCCTACTAACATTTTACTTTCTCAAATTTAATAAATTAGTTTTACTTTTATGCAGATAATAAGGTAAACTTGAAGTGAAACGAACAATTTAATATTAAGTTACAAAATTATTTTAAAATATGGTAAAATTAAGTGTTAATATTAATAAAATTGCCACCCTGCGTAATGCCCGCGGTGGCGGTGTTCCCGATGTAATTAAGGCAGCCCTTGATATTGAACGCTTTGGCGCTAACGGAATTACGGTTCATCCCAGGCCCGATGAAAGGCATATTACTTATAAAGATGTGCGCGACCTGAAAAAAATTGTGAAAACAGAATTTAATATTGAAGGCAATCCCAAGGAACAAAAATTTATTGACCTTGTTCTTGAGGTGAAGCCGCAGCAAGTAACTCTGGTGCCCGATGTACAAGGGCAATTAACAAGCGACCACGGCTGGGATACCATAAAAAATAAAGATTATTTAAAAGAGATCATTTCCGTTTTCAAATTGCATAACATTCGCACTTCTATTTTTGTGGATGCTGATCCTAAAATGGTGGAAGGCGCTAAACACACAGGTACCGACCGAATAGAATTATACACCGAAAGTTACGCGAACTTATTTAATACTGAAAAAGAAAAAGCAGTAAAACCTTTTTGCGAAGCGGCAAAGCTTGCAATGGAATTAGGATTGGGAATAAACGCGGGGCATGACCTGAGCTTAGAAAATTTAAAATTTTTTAAACAAAATGTTCCGGGATTAATGGAGGTATCTATTGGTCACGCGCTAATTAGCGACGCGTTATATTTAGGATTGGAAAATACGGTGCAAATGTATTTGCGACAGTTAAAATAATTGTTGAATTTTAGAATTACCGTTTTTTTCATTCAAAAATTCAACAAATCTAAAAATAGCAGATGAAATTAGCCTACAGAGAATTCGGAACCGGACAAGCATTAATTATTTTGCATGGTTTGTTTGGGCAAAGCGATAATTGGAACACGCTTGCCAAAAATTTTGCTGAACAGAATTTTCGGGTGTTTACTGTTGACCAGCGAAATCACGGTCTATCGCCACACAGCGCTGTTTGGAATTACGAAGTAATGGCCGATGACCTGCACGAATTTATTCTTGAACACAATTTACACCAACCCATTATTTTAGGGCATAGCATGGGCGGCAAAACGGCTATGTTCTTTGAGTGGAAATATGCGCATGTGACGTCAAAAATAATTATTGTGGATATTTCGCCGAGGGCTTACGGGCCGCATCACAGCGATGTTTTAAAAGCATTGAACGCGGTTGATTTTTCAGTTACAAAAACACGAAAAGAAGCAGAAGCAAAATTAAGCGAATACATTAGCGATCTTGGAACAAAACAATTTTTACTAAAAAATATTTATTGGAAAGACGCGGAAAACAATATAATGGATTGGCGTTTTAATTTAAAAGTGATAGGCGATCAAATTGAGGTTGTTGGAATTGAAGTGCCCGTTTTTAAAAGTGATGTAAGTTGTTTGGTGATCAGTGGCGAAAGATCCAATTACATATCTGAAAAAGATCTGGAAGATTTTGATCTGCGATTTACCAACTATACCCTGCAAACCATTGCCGGCGCAGGACACTGGGTGCATGCCGAAAAGCCAAAAGAGTTTTTTGATGTGGTGATGGAGTTTTTAAATAAATAGTCGTCCCTCAAAAAGTATTTTTTTTTATTATTTGGGCGCCCCCGCCTGCATCAAAAAATTCGGCGGGCAGGCGGGCGGGCTGCGGAGTTTATCCCGACGCATGTCGGGAGGCTCCTCCGCCTAGGCGGATCGCTCCGGCTTTTTTTGTTTGCTCACACACTTGCTCGCTCAAAAACCCACTGGGTTTTTGCCGTGCTGCACAAAAAAGAGCCAAGCCCTCCGCATCCCTGGCGCAGCATTACGCCTGAGTTTTCGTAAAAAAATGCCGGTTTTTATTGCGACTTGAAAAATTTACGGCAGAATAAAACAGACAGATTCTTATTAAATCTCCTTAG
>JANYBY010000095.1 GCA_025360565.1 Bacteroidota bacterium | reverse complement strand
GCAGGGCAAACACCATTTGTAATTGACCATTGCAACGTATTTACACCAACGGCAAGGCCCGTAAATCCGGAGTTTGGTAAGCCCGGGCTTGTAATTGAAATTCCTCCCCCGAGCAATGTCCATAAACCAATACCAACGGTTGGCGTATTGCCGCCCAATGTTCCTGAAGTTGAACAAAGAGTTTGCCCGCTTCCCGCAAGAGCGGTTGTTGGAAGATTATCAACAGAAATAAGGATACTTGAACTATTATTAAAATTGTTGCATCCTCCGCTTGACGTAACAATTCTGCGGTAATAAGTGCTAACGTTCAGGGCAGGAGGAAAATAATCTTGTGAATTGTTTGTACCTGCAGCGGCAGCCCAGGTAACATTGTTTAAACTTTGTTGCCAAAGGTAAATGTACGGTTGGGAACCACCTGTAGTTATTGAACCGGAAAGCATAGCGGGTGTTTGGCCATAACAAATTGTTTGTGTGGCAGTGACTGAATTATTTATGATAGGGTCGCATGAAAGTTTAGCTGAAAAGATATTTGCACCCGATGCGTTTGTCAGTGTAAAAGTGCCAAATACCGCGCTGTTAGCGTATTCACCGGCGGTATAAATTTCCGTTGATGTGTTTGTTACCGCAATACCGTAGGCAATATCGGTTCCGTTATCTCCCGCTGTTTGTGCCCAATTAAATAATCCGGAAGTTTTATAACTCATCACAAAAACATCTTCCTGACCCGCTGAAATTAAAGTTGGACCGCCTGTAAAAGCCATTGAGTTGTTGTATTGCCCGGAAACAAAAAGATCATTATTGCCATCACAGGTAATGGCCATTCCTTGCTGATCCAAACTTCCTGCTTCCGCATTCACCCATCCTGAGTTACCTGTAGTTTTATCAAGTTCGGCAACAAAAAAATCAAGGTCGCCTGTTGAAGCAACCGGATTTGCAAAGTATGACGGAAAATCGGCACCGTTACTGAAGGACCCGGTAAGATAAACTTTTGAACCACTTTGCGTAATGCCTCTGCCGTAATCAGAACCAGGGCTTTCAATTTTTTTAACCCAGTTAAACGACCCGCCCAATTGATAGGAGGTAATAAAAATATTTGGGGTGCCGGGATTTGCGTTAGTTAAATTTGCAACATTAAATCCAAGGTTATCGTAAATCAATAAAGTAGAATTTAAATGATCACCAATAATATAAACGTTTGAGTTATCCGCAATTATGCTTCGCCCTAAAGCATCATTTCCTGATCCTGCATCTGATAACCATTGTTCGGTTCCCGACTGATTATAAGAAATAACAAAAACATTTTCGGTTGATTGATTAGCAAATGTTATCAAACCTCCAAAATTTCCGCCGTTGCTGTAATAACCTGTAACCAAAATTTGAGAACCGCTCTGATTTAAACAAATTGAACTTCCTTCATCATTTGAAAATCCTCCTCCCCGCTTTACCCAAATAAGACTACCGTTAGAATTATATTTGGCAACAAAAACATCTTTGCTTCCTATTGAGGCAAGTGTAGTTGAAGGAACGGCCAGCCCTTTAAACTCAGTGGTTCCGCTCAAGTAACCGGTAACAAATATATTACCGCTTGCGTCAACTGCAACGCCATTACAAGCGTCATCGTTTTCGTTTCCGATCTTAAAGGCCCAAATTAATGCACCGTTTGAGTTTTGTTTTGTAACGTAACCACCCCCGGGTGAACCAATAAATTCTGCTCCGTAGTTGGCGCTAATGTCGCCTGAAAAAATACCAACTGTTACAACATCTCCGTTAGTGGGATCAATTGCAACTGCGGAAGCTTTTTCATCGGAAGAACTATTGGCATCGTTTGCCCAGTTCCAAGGAATTTGTGATTGTAAATGAAACGGAAAAAGAAATATAAAAAAAAAGAAAATAGAATTTAAAGCCAAGCCCTTTTTTGAGGTTGATTGTAAAAAATTATATTTTAGAATTATTTTTTTTTTCAATACCGGTAATATTAAAAATCGTTAAAAGTTGATACACTTAAAACGATTTAATTTTTATATTTTCCGATATAAATTTAGCATAAAATTTGACTTATTTATCTTAATTCAATACTAATTATGAGGAAAAATTAGTCTAACTCTAAAACCATTTAACAAACGAAATTATTGGATTTATAACCTAAATAACTTAAAATTAATTTTGAAAAAAAATGAGTTTCCATGAAGCGAAGATTTGCAGTTAATTGGAAACAAAGTTGCAAAGCTAAAAAAAATATTTTAAGGAAAATTTGACGGCTTTTAGGTAAGAATTATTTCCCGATGCAGAATTTTGTAAAAATAGATTCCAATAAATTATCGGTCGTTACCTGGCCGGTTATTAAACCCAATTCTTCTAAAGCGTAACGTATATCGGTGGCCAATAATTCGCCGGTAATGTTATTGTTCAATCCTTCAAACACTTTCCGTAAAGCAATTTCGGCATTTTTTAAAGAATTTGCGTGACGCGCATTTGTAACAATGGTATCAGTAGCGTTTACCGTTCTTGTATCAAACAAATGAACCAGTTTTTGTTTCAACAGATCAATATGCAAGTTTTCTTTTGCCGAAATATAAATGACTTCCGGAAAATCACAAAATTCATTTTTAAGATCATTTATATTTTCAACATCAATTTTATTGGCAACTAAAACCAATTGCGAATCTTTAATGTGTTCTTTTATCATTTTCTCTTCCAACTTCAGGTCACCGCTACTTATTTCGTGCACATCGAATAAATAAATAATAATAGCCGATTTTTTTATAACATCATACGCTTTGTTAACGCCAATTTGCTCAACAATATCGGTGGTAGTGCGCAACCCGGCAGTATCAATAAACCGGAACAAAACACCGTCAATTGTAATTTCATCTTCAATGGTATCGCGCGTGGTGCCGGGTATTTCGCTTACAATTGCCCTGTCATCTTCTAACAAAACATTTAGCAGTGTTGATTTTCCCGCGTTAGGTTTACCAACAATGGCAACAGGAATTCCGTTTTTAATTACGTTACCAACTTCAAAACTGTCGATCAATTTTTGAATGACCGAGATTATTTTTGAAACCAGATCTTTTAGATCGGTACGGTTTGCAAACTCCACATCTTCTTCGCTGAAATCCAATTCCAATTCAATTAATGAAGCAAAGCTGATCAAATTATCGCGGAGTAATTTTATTTTACTACTAAACCCACCGCGCATTTGCTGCATGGCTACCTGATGCGAGATGGCGGAATTACTCGAAATTAGATCGGCCACCGCTTCGGCCTGACTCAGATCCAATTTCCCGTTTAAAAACGCGCGCATCGTAAACTCGCCTGGCTCAGCGTGCCTTGCCCCTGCCCCCATAAATAATTGCAAAAGCTGTTGCTGAATGAATACCGAACCGTGACAGGAAACTTCGACACTATTTTGACTCGTGTATGAATTAGGTGCTTTAAAAACTGTAACTAAAACTTCATCAATGATTTGTTGGTTATGAATAATGATACCAAAATGAACCGTGTGAGAATTTTTAGTGCTTATTTTTTTTTGTTTTAACGACCTTGAATAAAAAGATCTTTCAACAATTTCAATAGCATTTGGCCCGCTTAATCTTATGACTGCAATTGCGGCATTACCATGCGCTGTAGCCAATGCAACTATTGTATCATCTGGTTGGTAATGCATTTAATATTATCAGATCCTAACCCCGATTAAACAAACGTCGTCCACCTGTTCCTGATCACCTTTCCAGTTTTCAAAAGCGTCATGTAAAATTGTTTTCTGCTCAACTACCGTTTTATCTTTATTCGCTAGAAGAATACCGGTTAGTTGTTTATACTTAAATTTTTTACCCTTTGGCCCACCAAACTGATCGGCAAATCCATCGGAAATTAAAAATAACATATCGTTTTTACCAAGCTGAAGGGTGTGCGTTGAGAATGGTTTATGATTTTCGAACTTGCCAATTGGCTGTTTATTGGCTTTAATAGTTTTTAATTCATTATCCTTAACATACCACAAAGCATTGTTTGCACCCGCCCATTGAAGTTCATTCGTTTTTGTATTTAAACAACATAAACTGATATCCATTCCATCCTTCACTTCCTTATCACTTTTTTCGAAAGTTGAAATAACCAACTCCCTCGTTTTGTCTAAAATTTTTCCGGGATCGGTTATTTTAAATTCTAGAATAGTTCTGTTAAGCGCGTTACTGCAAACAACCGAAACCATTGCTCCCGGTACACCATGCCCAGTGCAGTCTCCAACAGCAAACAAAACCAAATCATTTATTTTTTCCATCCAATAAAAATCTCCCGCAACAATATCTTTAGGTTTATACATTATAAAACTTTCTGCAAGTTGTTCTTCCCAATAATGCCCGGTTGGTAAAATCGCGTCCTGTAAACGTTTTGCGTACAAAATAGAATCGAGCACTTCTTTTTGTTTTTCTTCAACCAATTGTTTTTGTTTTACAATTATTTCGTGGTTCTTTTTATTTTCGCGCAAGCTTCTTAAAATAACGATCGAAAAGATTGAAACAAGGATAAGCACAAATACTACCGAAATAACAATAATACCAAGCCTTTTTTTCTCGTCTTCCTGTTTCTGAACCAAGATCTTTTTTTCGGCGTCGGACATGAAAATAACTTCTCTTTCTTTTGAATTAAATTCTATTTCGTATTGCTTTTTTACCGTTGAATTTTTATTTTCTTCATTAGTAACACTGTCACGCATTTGTATATATAATTCGTACATTTTGAGGGCATCGGTGGGCTTGTTGAGTTTTACATACACTTCCTTCATGGTATTTGCAGCATCCCTGATATCCAATAGCGCGCCAATTTCTTTTGCTCTTTCAAAACCTCTTTTAGCAAAATCTTCAGCTTCGCTAATTTTTTTTTGTTTTAAATAAAAATTCGCCATGGCTATCATTGTAGATCCCGCTCGTTGGCGGTCGCCAATTTCTTCACTTATTTTTAAACTTTCTTTATAATTCTTAAGGGCTTCCGTTGGATTTCCTGTCTCCGAATAGTTCGTAGCCAAATTGGCCAGTGAGTTAGAAATACCCTGTTTATCGCCAAGTTCTTCCCTTATTTTTAAACTCCTGCGATCATATTCAATTGCCTCTGCCATTCTTTTTTGTTCCTGATATATGCTGGCAATGTTACCAAGAGCGTTGGCAATTCCCTTTTTATCATTTGCCTCTTCTGTAATTTTTAAACTGCGTTTAAAATATTCAAGCGCCTCATTGGTTTGTTTTTGTCCGTGATAAATAATGGCGATATTATTCAGCGATGCGCCAATGCCCGATTTATCGCCGATCTCTTCTCTATACTTTAAACTTTTTTTATGGCACTCGAGCGATTTTTCAACCAAACCTTTGTTCATATAAACAAGAGCCATATTATTCATAAGCGATGCAATGGCATTCTTATTGCCTATTTCTTCTTCAATTTTTAAACTTTTTTTATAACTAATGAGTGCCTGCTCCATTTTACCTTGGTTAAGGTACACAGTACCCAAACCCGACATGGAGGCCGCCATACCTGCTTTATCATCAAATTGTTTTCTTATGGCCAAGGCTTGAGTAAGCATCGGTTCTGCCTTATTAAAATTGCCTTGCTTAAAATACAACGTAGCAATAGCGTGAATGGCCCCTGCCTTTTTTAAATTATAAAACCTGGTTTCCGGATTATCTGTTTTAAGTGTCACCACTTTCATTTCTACAAAAGCCAGCGCTTTTTTAAAGTAATAAATGCCTGAATCGGTACTGATTTTTGAATAGACCTTTGCAATATTTAGCATGGCCTTTGATCTAACTGTATCGCTAATATGAACCTGATTTACTATAGTTCTTAGCGAATCTATTTGTTTTTCCTGTGAATAGGAAATTGTACTCGTTGTTAAAACGAATAAAAAGACAAGGAATATAGAAACGAACCTCTTGATCGCTTAAAAATACACTTTCATTTTTTAAAAACAAATTTACCCGCTAAATAGAATATTTATTTAGATAAATTCTTATAATAATTCTCTATCAACCCCCCACTACTGTCGATGCTCGTTTTGAGCCAATCCAGATAAACATCGGTTCTTTCTTCATCAGTAAGCAAATAATCGGGTACCTCTTTTCTCATTCTTGAAGTTAATTCATACATGCAAAGTGCCGCGCAAACACTTATATTAAAACTTTCTGTAAATCCAAACATCGGAATTTTTACAAAATCATCGGCCAATTCAAAAACTGTTGCACTAATACCATCTATTTCCGTGCCAAAAACCAAAGCCGTTTTTTTATCTACTGGTAACTTATCAATCGTAAAGTCATTTTTGTGCGGGGTAGTGGCAACAATTCTATAGCCCGATCTTTTTAAAGCCATTAAGGTATCACGGGTGTTATTTTCAGAACCTCTGTGTTTGTGTATCGTTAACCAATTGCTACTGCCCATTGCCACATCGGCGCTGATCTGCATGTTATTCAGATTCTCAATAAAATGCACATTTTGAATCCCGAAACAATCGCAGCTGCGCAAAACCGCGCTGGCATTATGACCCTGATAAATATCCTCAAGTACAATGCGTAAATGATCTGTGCGATTAGAAATTACTTCATCAAACCTCGCTTTTCTTCTTTCAGAAATAAAGCCCGTAAGGTAATCTATTAATTTTAATTTTTCTTCGCTACTCATTTGTATTGCAAAGAAAACAATTTTGCCTAACAATTTAAATTTTATTCGTATGTTTACATCGCAATTGGTCTCCGCCGTTTGGCGGGGTGAAAAGGGAATAACGTGTAATTCGTTAACAGTCCCGCTGCTGTGAGTTCTTTAGCTGCTTAACACATCTTGCCACTGTTCTTACATATGTAAGAACGGGAAGGCGTTAAGCGAGAACAAGTCAGAAGACCTGCCAAATGTAACAAATGGATGCCTTCGGGTAATGAGGCTGAAATAGAAAAACGGTTAAGAGCCAATTTTTTTTGAAATGTATTTTATATAAGCCGGCTTGCGGATGGATCTTTATATTGATCTGTTCTTCCTCACATTTATTTTGTCAGGATACTACGCTATTGAAAGAAGTGGATGTTACGGCACAAAAAACAGAATTATCGACAACCGGAAAAAAAATAATTAAATTAGATACAACTGTTAAACAACAATTTATTTTTAATTCGGTTGGCGATGCTTTAAGCTTAAACTCAAGTGTATTTATAAAAAATTACGGGCCCGGTTCGCTTGCCAGTACATCCTTACGGGGAGGTAACGCTTCGCAGACTGCCGTAATATGGAATGGCTTTAATATTCAAAATACCATGCTTGGGCAAGCCGATCTGTCTTTATTACCAAGTGTTTTGTTTGAAAACATAAGTGTTGAATACGGTGGATCTTCATCGCTGTGGGGTACCGGAGCGGTGGCAGGAAGTATTCATCTGGATAATTCGCCTCGGTTTAATAAAGGGTTTACTTCAAAGGTGAATGTTAGCGGAGGAAGTTTTGGTTTGTTCAATACTTCTACGAATTTAGAATTCAGTAAAGCCAAATTTTTCAGTTCAACAAAAGCATATCTGCAAAACTCTGTCAATAATTACAAATACAAGGATACTACGGACAAAGAGCAACCGATCAGAAATTTAACTCAGTCTACATACAGCTTTAAAGGCGTGATGCAGGAGTTAAAAATTTTTCTCACTTCAAAACAATTGCTTTCGGTTAATGCCTGGTATAATTATGGCCAAAGGCAAATTCCATCTTTTAACACGAAAAGAAGTGTGCCTCCAACGCAAAAAGATGAAAATTTAAAAACCACCATTAACTGGAATTATTTGGGCAAAAAATACAACGGCACAATAAAAGGCGCTTTTTTTAACGATGTAATCATTTATAATGATGATCTTCTTTCTATTAATTCTAAAGGAACGGTTCGTAATTTAATTTTTGAGAACGAAAATATTTTTGACTGGCACAAAAACAATAAATTAAATTTTGGGCTTAATGTTACTTCTGGAACCGCAAGCAGCAACAATTACAGCGGCACTAAAAATTTGAACAAAGCTGCGTTTTTAGCAGGGAATAGATTCAGTTTTGCCGATAAAAAATTGGCGCTTTATCCCGTTACCCGAATAGAATATTTCAGTGTGGGTAAAATTCAGTTTACCGGAAATATTTCATTAGAGTACAAACCGTTTAAAAATATTACCGCAAAAATTAACAGCGCAAGAGTTTATCGTCAGCCCACCTTTAACGAATTGTACTGGCAACCGGGAGGCAACCCTAATTTATTACCCGAACAAGGCTATACCTGCGAGGGCGATCTGAGTTATAATAAACAAATAAATAATTTATGGGTTTCTGTTTCAGGTTCGTTATTTAACAGGGTAATTGATAATTGGATCTTATGGCTACCTGGAACCGGCTCCTCGCCCACTCCGGTTAATATTCAACAGGTTTGGAGCAGAGGTACTGAAACTGTTTGGAAAATTAATTACCAAAAAAATAAATTCAGGATCTTAACCAATGTTTTTACGGCTTACACTTTATCAACCGTAAATTCATCTTCGCAAGAAAGTGGTAATACAATTGACAGGCAATTGATTTACACCCCGAGGTATTCGGTTAACGGGAACATCACTTTTGGTTACGCTAATTATTCACTTACCTATTACCATCAATACATTGGTTACCGCTTTACCGCAAGCGATAACAGCCAATGGTTATCCCCTTATCACTATTCAAGTTTACGATTTAATATGCGTGCCAACATTGGAAGTGATACCGATATGATCTTATACGCTGCCTGCAATAATTTATTTAATACAAATTATTCTATCGTCGCCGGAAGATTTATGCCCTTGCGAAATTTTGAAATTGGGATCTCATTAATAAATAATAAACAAAATAAAAAAACAAAAACATGAAAAGAACAATTACACTTTTAGCGTTTGCTTTTGGCGTTTTTACAGCAAAAGCGCAATCCTTTATCGCAGATTTTGAAGGCTTCTCATTGGGCGCAAACTCGGCATATAGCAGCACAACAAGCGTTCCGTTTCAAACTACTAATGCAATTTTTCCTTACAATTGGGATACCGGATTTAGTTTCTGGTCGAGCGGATTTGCGTACACAAATAAGTATGATTCGGCCACAGCCGGCGCCGGAAATTTATACGGCGTAAAAACACTTAAAGGATATAACAGTTCAAATACTTACGTAGTGGTGCAACCTAGAGCGGTTATGAAATTAAAAGGCCCTTACGATACCTTTGACGGGTTTTATATTACAAACACAACCTACGCTTATAAATCGATGAAGCTCGGTGATAATTTCGCGAAAAAATTTGGTGGGGTATCGGGTAACGATCCTGATTTTTTTAAAGTAACGGTTAAAGGTTATTTTCAGGGAATAATGAAACCGGATAGCACAGTTTTTTTTCTTGCTAATTATACTTATACCAACAATGCATTAGATTACATTGTAAATACATGGCAATATGTAAATACAACAATTTTGGGGCAAGTTGATAGCGTTCGCTTTTTTATGTATTCAACCGATTATAGTGGCAACTTTATGAACACGCCGGCATTTTTTGCAATTGATAATGTGAGTGCATCGGATAATTTTGTTGGATTAACTGAAAATTCGCTATTGTCAAAACTTACAATTTACCCTAATCCGACCAATAATAAATTGAATATAGACCTGACCGGGACACAAACAGAAAAATTAGAAATTAAAATCACTGATATTACAGGAAAAATAATTTTTGATGAAACGCTTAGCGGACTTCATAACCAAATTAATTTAGAGTATCTTCAAAAAGGGATTTATTTAGCCGAAATAACAATCGGTGAAAACAAAATAACTAAAAAACTGATAAAAGAATAAATTGGTGAATGGGCCTGTTGTAGCGCGGAATGTAATACTGCAGGCTCAATCTCCAACTAATAAAATGATAAAATACACATCTATACTTTTGTTGGCATTAATGTTTTCGGCTTGTGTAAAAGACAAGCCCAATACTATCAATGCCCCGGCTGTTCAATTAAGCTCAGTTAAAAAAGTATATGTTATTAATGAAGGTAATTTTATGAGTGCAAACGCTTCTGTTTCTCTGTATGATCCGGGAACGGCGCAGGTTGTTGAAGACTTTTTTAAAGCCCAAAATAATTTAAGTTTGGGTGATGTGGCACAAAGCATCTCCTTTTTTAATTCAAACTATTATGTTGTTGTAAATAATTCGGGTAAAATAGTTGTTTGTAATGATCAGTTTAAATATAAAACAACCATAAATACAGGTTCTTCTCCGCGTTATATTCTTCCAATAAGCAATTCAAAAGCTTATGTAAGCGATTATAAATTCACAAACCAAATAGGAGTGCTTAATTTAAACACCAATACATTTACAACTTCCATACCTTGTGCGGGGTGGACAGAAAAAATGGTTTTAATTTACAATAAAGTGTTTGTAACAAATATGACAACAAATTATATTTATGTAATTAACGCCATTAACGATACAAAAACAGATAGCATTGCCGTTGGTCCAAATACGGGTAATATTTTAATTGACAAGAACGACAATATTTGGGCGCTAAGCAGTGGTAGCCTATCACAGGCTATTAATGCAACCCTCCGGAAAATAGACCCTGTTACCAATCTGGTAACAACCACATTTACTTTTGCGGCCGGTAATTCTCCAGGTAACCTTTGTGCAAATAAAACCAAGGATACATTGTACTTTTTAAATAACGGTATTTATAGAATGGCAATAACCGATCTAACATTGCCTGCGAATCCTATTGTTAACGGAACAGGAAAAAGTTTTTATGGACTAGGAATTAATCCAAATGACTTTTCAGTTTATGCGGCTGACGCGATAGATTATATCCAGAGATCGAAAATTTATATTTTTGATGTCAACGGAAATCCAAAAGGGAATTTTTTGGCGGGGATAAATTCAAACGGGTTTTATTTCGAATAGTTTTTTAACCACTGAGAACACGAAGAGCACGGAGAAACACACTGAGATAATTTACCCTTTGCTATAACTTTGTATAAAAAACTCTGTGTATCTCTGTGTATCTCTGTGATCTCCGTGTCTCTGTGGTTAGTCCTCAAATTTGATTAAATAATATTATCTTTGGCTATTGGACAGATCCATTAATATTATTTCTTTCGATGTGCCGTTTCCCGCAAATTACGGCGGTGTTATTGATGTTTTTTATAAGTTGGTATGGCTTAAAAAAGTAGGCATCAATATCCATCTGCATTGCTTTGAATACGGACGAAAACCAAGCAGAGAACTTGAAGGGCTTTGCAAAAAAATTTATTATTATCCCCGCAAAACGGGTGTAATTTCAAATCTATCATCACTACCGTACACCGTAAAGTCAAGGCAATCAAAAGAAATGGAGAAAAATCTTTTATCAAATGATTTTCCAATTTTGTTTGAGGTTTTACACACTTGTTATCTTTTAGATGATGAGCGCTTAAAAAAAAGAATAAAAATTTACCGACACAGTAACATTGAACACGATTATTACAGGCATTTGGCAACGGCCGAAAAAAGCCTTCTTAAAAAAACCTATTTAAAACGCGAAGCCGATAAACTGGAAAAATTTGAGAATATTATTTCAAATGCCAATTATATTTTTTCGGTGAACGAAATTGACGCGAATTACTTTGTAAAAAAATATCCTGCTGTTAAAACGCTTTATATCCCTAGTTTTCACCAAAATAATGAAGTACAAATAAAAAAAGGTAAGGGCGAATATATTTTATATCACGGCAATTTAAGTATCTCCGAAAATTATGAAGCTGTTGAATGGCTTTTACAGAATGTGTTCTCAAAAATTAAATTCAAAGTAATTATCGCAGGATTGAATCCATCTAACTTTTTAAAAGAATCCATAAAAAAATATTCCAACGTATCACTAATTCAAAATCCAGGCGATTCGGAAATGAAACAATTGGTTGAAAATGCCCATATTCATTGCCTTTACACGGCACAGACCACCGGTTTAAAATTAAAATTGCTCAACGTATTATTCGGTGGGCGTTTTGTGGTTTGCAACGCCAATATGCTATCGGGCACAGGCTTTGTACAAAATAAGGGCTTATTTGTTTCAGATGAATTTATCACCCAAATAAATTCTTGTTTTGAAACTGATTTTACCGAAACTTTAATTGAAGAGAGAAAAAAAATGCTGGAAAGGTTCAGTAATCAAAAAAATGTGGATGAAATGCTCAAAGCCATCTATCCTTAACTCCCAAAAATAAATTCTGCGTTCTTACCTGTTATCTCCCCTACTTCCATTATTGAAACAGATTTTATCTCAGCCACTTTTTTTGCAACTTCTAGTAAATAGCCGGGCTCGTTACGTTTACCGCGAAAAGGCACAGGTGCCAGGTAAGGCGCGTCGGTTTCCAAAACCAAATGTTCAAGGTTAATTTGTTCCACCACTTTATCTAATCCCGAATTTTTAAAGGTGACCACACCGCCAATACCTAATTTAAAATTTTGCAATGCGATAATTTTCTGAGCTTGTTCGGCATTTCCCGAAAAGCAATGAAAAATAGCCTTCGGTAATTTTTTAAAGGACGTAAGGATCTCATAAATTTCATCAAAAGCTTCGCGACAATGAATTACAATAGGGTAATCATAATCCAATGCCCAATGTATCTGTGTTTTAAAAGCGTGTTGTTGTTGGGTAAAAAAAGTTTTATCCCAGTAAAGATCTAAACCTATCTCACCCACGCCAACAAATTTACGTTTGTTAAGCCAGTTTTTTACGATGGTCAATTCTTCTTCCACATTTTCTTTTACGCTGCAAGGGTGTAAACCCATCATGGCAAAACAATTTTGCGGAAATTCTTTTTCCAGCGCCAACATTCCTTCGATAGATGAAGCCTCGATATTTGGCATATAGAATTTTTTTATTCCGTTTGAAATGGCCCGTTTTATCAGCGACGTTCTGTCTGCATTAAATTCTTCGGAATATAAAT
>JANYBY010000093.1 GCA_025360565.1 Bacteroidota bacterium | reverse complement strand
GTAACAATTTGCGCCATTTTTGGCCCGGCAATTTCCATACCTTTTAAAATGGCTTCTTGCCGTCCGGTTTGTTTGTAGATGGTACCAACAATAGCGCGCTCGTCATTTGAGAAGAGTGGAACGTTTATGGCTCCGGGGATATGCCCTTGCTCAAATTCTTTTGGCGAACGCACATCAATAACATTGCCTTTGTTTAATGACTGTGAAATAAAAGTTTGAATATCGAGGACTTTTGGCAAATAAATATTTTAAACAAATATCGTATTTAAAATGAAGGAGAAATTTATTTTAGATCAAACTGTAGTTTAATTCCGGGATTGATCCAAATATTTTTATTTCTGATGCCAACCGAAGGGCTTCCAAGGTAACCGGAATCATAGTATGGATTTATTTGACCTGAGATATTTTTATAGGTTTTTATAAGATCATTAAAAAACACCTCGCAACTTGGACCGATCCAGATGTTTTTTCGCAATCTATAAAGTACACAAAACTGTGAACTTAGATAAATGTTATGACCTACACTTTTTTCGGACGAAACAATTTTTTTATTAGAAGAATAATCAAAAGAGTTTGTTTTGGTATGAATCCCCAAACAATAATTTACCAAAGCGGAACCAATGAACCGTAAATTACAGGTATTTAGTTGGAATGCCGGACCATAACTTAAATTGATCAGACTATGATTAATTAGGTTTAAATCGTTTCGAGATCCGCTACTCCAACATCCACTATAGGATCCTACGCAATAGTATTTATCGGTTTGCGACATAAATGAAATTCCCATTGGAAATGAAAAACTCCAGTTATTTCTTGGCCTTACTTTTGCTTCATAAGCAAATTTTACAAAATAACCTCTAGAACTGTAATACTTGTAAGAATAATCGTAACGAAAACTTATGTTTCCAGATACAAACCGTTCTTCTTGAACTATGGGTTTAGTAATTGTATACCCGGCCTCAAAATTTATTCTTTTAAAATTTTGGGAAAAGCCAGTTTTGCAAAATAAGCAGAGCAAAATAATTGACGTATAGTTTTTAAAATATATCATCCTGTTATCAAATATAATAAAAGGAAAGTATAAAAACAAGGTAAACTAATTCAAATGTATTGTCTTAGTTCCCGCAGAGAAATTTGTTTCATGCACCTTTAAATCTTTCGCACTTATCTTACAAAAGATGCATGACACTAATTCCACAAACAATTCGCAATAACTGTTTGTTACCGGGGCTTGTCTTTTGCCCTTCGGTATCTGCGGAAAAAAAGGCTCTTCCAAACACTAACCACGGAGACACAGAGAACACTGAGTTTCACGGAGATTAATGTTTAATATTTATATTATTTCCGGGTTTCTTCTAATTGCTTTTTATATTTATTTCTTAAAACACTAACCACGGATCCCGATAGCTATCGGGAACAGAGAACACTGAGTTTCACGGAGATTAATGTTTAATATTTATTAGTATAATAACTCATTGTTTAATATTCTGGCAGTTTTTCAAACTCTTCTGTAACAAGCGACACCAAATGCTCTTTAATATTAGTACTGTGAAAGTTTATCAGTAATCCCTTTGGTTTCTGAGCAAGCTTTAAATAAGATAAAAGTTGTGCTTTATGCACGGGAAGTATCTTTTCCACAGCTTTTTCCTCCACAATGATCAGGTCATTTACAAGCAGATCAAGTTTAAAATTCCCGCCCAAAACTTTTCCCTTATAATGCACAGGGACATACTTCTGTGGATTTACCGATAAGCCCCTTCTTCTCATTTCTTCAATGAAACATGGCTCATAAACCGATTCAAGTAAACCCGGACCAAGATGTCTATGTACTTCAATAGCGCTTCCAATTATCTGGAAAGAAATTTCATTTATGTGTTTTTGTGTTATCATATTCTTTTTACCCGATTTTTTAATTTTCTCTGTGTATCTCCGTGCTCTCCGTCCCTCCGTGGTTCAAAATCAAAACAAGCTCAACTGTGCCTCGCCGGCCTTATGGTTAAAGGCTTTCAGGTTAAATTTAAATTCGCTTTTTTTTGGCATGAATCGGTTCATCGATATATCAAATAATTGTTTTATCGATTTTGCCATTTTTCCTTCGCCCCGCATTCTTACACCAAATCGGCTGTCGTTTGTTTTTCCTCCGTGAGCGTCGCAGATCTGATTCCATACCTTATCTGCCCTGTCCGGAAAATTCTTTAATAACCAATCTTTAAAAATAGGCCCAACCGCGCCGTTCAATCTTACCATTGTGTAACCGGCACTTTGTGCGC
>JANYBY010000091.1 GCA_025360565.1 Bacteroidota bacterium | reverse complement strand
ATTGATGATGCAGGCATAATGAAAAGTGATGTTGATATAATAGACGAACTTCAAAAAAACGGAAAATTAAAAATGCGTGTGTATGCTATGTTGAGCGATAGTTTTCCTAACTACGATCTTTGCCTGGCAAAGGGTCCGTATAAAACTGAAAAATTAAATGTACGCTCCTTTAAATTTTATGGCGATGGGGCATTGGGCTCTCGCGGAGCATGTTTGTTGAAAGAGTATTTCGATAAAAAGAACTGGAAAGGATTTTTGCTGAATGCTGCGCAGCATTATCAACATTATGCCGGAATTATGGGTGATAAAAGATTTCAAATGAATACGCATTGCATTGGTAATTCTGCGGTACAACTAATGCTTACTATTTACGAAAATTTTATGCCGGAAAAAAAGGACTGTCGCTGGCGGATAGAGCATGCGCAGGTTGTGGCAAAGGAAGACATTAAAAGATTCAGTAAAAATATCATCCCATCTATTCAACCTACACACGCTACCAGCGATATGTATTGGGCAGAAAAAAGATTGGGAAAGCAAAGAATAAAATTTGCGTACGCCTATAAAGACCTTTTAAAGGCTGCGGGGCTTGTTGCTATTGGCACCGATTTTCCGGTGGAGGATATTTCTCCATTTAAATCTTTTTACGCAGCGGTTTATCGTAAAGATGCGAAAGGTTTTCCTGAAGGTGGTTTTCAAATGGAAAATGCTTTAACAAGAGAAGAAACAATAAAAGGAATGACCATTTGGGCGGCTTATTCAAATTTTGAGGAAAAAGAAAAAGGCAGTTTGGAAAAAGGTAAATTTGCCGACTTTGTTATTTTAGATACTGACCTGATGAAATGTGCCGAAGATAAAATTTTAAACACAAAAGTTTTATCTACTTTTATTGGCGGAGAAGAGGTTTATAAAAAACAATAGAACACAAATTACACAGATTAATATAATGAACACAGATCGAATAAATAAAAAAATCATATTAGATCATAAACCATCAGCGTCATCTGCGTTCCATTTTATTACTTAAATATGATATACCGTAACCTACACGACTGCATTGCCGACCTTGAAAAACACGGGCACCTTATTCGTATTAAAGAAGAAGTTGATCCTGATCTTGAAATGGCGGCCATACATTTAAAGGTACATGCTGCGGGAGGCAAAGCCATTTTGTTTGAAAAAGTTAAAGGGAGCAAGTACCAGGCGGTAAGTAATTTATTTGGCACACTTGAGCGCAGTAAATTTATTTTCAGAGATAATTTTGAAAAAATGCAGCAATTGGTTGAGTTACGCAATAACCCAATGGCTGCGCTTAAGCATCCTTTCAAATATTTTTCAATTGGATTAGCTGCGCTAAAAGCGTTTCCAAAAAAAGCATCTTTTTCTTCCGCCGGCTTTAAAGAAATAAAAATAAGCGATCTGCCATTAATAAAACATTGGCCAATGGATGGTGGCGCATTTGTTACTTTGCCACAAGTGTATACCGAAGATATTGATAAACCAGGTGTAATGGCTTCTAATCTTGGCATGTACCGCATTCAGTTAAACGGCAATGATTATATTTTAAATAAAGAAATTGGTTTGCACTATCAATTGCATCGCGGTATTGGCGTACACCAAAGCAAAACAAATAAAAAAAATATTCCGCTAAAGGTCAGCATTTTTATAGGAGGACCGCCGAGTCATACTTTGGCCTCTGTAATGCCATTACCCGAAGGTGTGAGCGAATTAACTTTTGCCGGGGCGTTGGGCGGAAGAAAATTCAGGTATGCATACAAAGATGGATTTTGTATTTCGCTGGATGCTGATTTTGTAATTACGGGAGAAGTTTGCCCCGATGAAAATAAACCCGAAGGACCTTTTGGCGATCATTTAGGGTATTACAGTTTAAAACACGATTTTCCGGTAATGCGCGTGCATAAAGTTTACGCCAAAGAAAATGCGATATGGCCTTTTACCGTTGTGGGCAGGCCGCCGCAGGAAGACACCGCATTTGGTGCGCTGATACATGAAATTAGCGGCACCGCTATTCCGCATGAAATTCCGGGCGTAAAAGAAGTGCACGCAGTTGATGCGGCCGGCGTACATCCCTTATTGTTAGCGGTTGGCAGCGAACGTTACACGCCTTATTTAAAAAATAAACGTCCTGCTGAAATTTTAACGCAGGCAAACAGAATTTTAGGCACAGGGCAATTAAGTTTGGCAAAATATTTATTTATTGCGGCCGACAGCGAAAATGAAATTAATTGCCATGATATAAAAAACTTTTTTAAATATGTGTTTGAACGAATTGATCTGACCCGTGATCTTCACTTTTACACCAAAACAACCATTGATACCTTGGATTACAGCGGGAACACAATTAATGAAGGAAGTAAATTAGTTGTAGCTGCGTTTGGAGATAAAAAAAGAGAATTAAGTTCTGCGTTACCTCCTTCAATAAGCAATTACAAATTTGCGTCGGGGGTTGTAATGCTTATGGAAGGCGTAATTGCTTTGCAGCTGAAAGATTTTTCAGATTATGAAAACGCGAAAAAAGAAATTAAACAACTGAGCGATTTTGTAAGTTTAAATTTAAAGGAATACGGAGGAATAGTACAAATAATTATTTATAATGATTTTGTTTTTGCGCCTGAACAAAAAAATTTAAACGATTATGTTTGGATAACCTATACCCGAAGCAATCCAAGTAATGATGTTTACGGAGTGAACGAATTTACCGAAAATAAACATTGGGGTTGTAAAGGGCCTATGATCATTGACGCGCGGAAAAAACCGCATCATGCGCCGGAGTTAAAGATGGATGCTGATGTTGAAAAACGGATAAGCAGATTTATCGGTTGAACTTCGAATTTTTAAACCATATAAGGACATATAAGAGCATATAAGAATGCTTATGTTTTTCAAAGTGAAATTTTACATTTAAGGTGCAGAACATGAAAAACCCAAACGGGATACTCCTATTTTTTCCAGACAGTTTTTATAAAAGTGGCTGAACTAAATTCTTGTCCATTTACTTTTGTGTTGCCTGTGAAACCACCTAATGAGCCAATCATCAGTGCATTTTTGTCATAAATTGTTGAACCCCCATCGGCCATACAACCCCCGTCGTCAAATACATACACGGTTGAGGATTGAAATTCCATTTCGTCAACATGAGCGGACGGACATGTGCCGTGACTCTTGGAGAACTTTTTTATTTCTGTCTTAATACAAGATGGTGTTCCGTCTGCAATTTTTAATTTATTACATGAAATCGGGAATAGAAACACAAATAAAAAAAGAATAATAAAATTTTTCATATTGGTTTACCAATCTAATTTACGATTTATTTGTCAATGGGGCAAATATATTCAGAGTTTCTCCGCGCCTCTGCTCAAGTAGAGAGGTTTAAATTTACTTGAAGTAAAAATATTCGTTTGGGGTAAACCTGGCGGATGTGCGTGAAGGATTGAGCCTTTGTTTGAGCTCTTTTTTGGGCGAAGGTTCTCGCACAAAAAAAGCGAGTGGCGAAAGCCTGACCGCGAGTGAGCTATACTTGTGCATAGCGTGGGCGAACCTCGCGGGCACGCCCAAAAAATACCCACCAGCACGGATGCCCGGATGCAAGCTTAACTTTTTACCATTGCAATAAATTAATTATCTTTCGCCTGTTTAAATAATGGCAAAAAAATATTTATTTATATTCTTTCTTTCTACTTGTTTTATTTTTTGTAAGGCACAAAACTATCATTACATAGATTCTATTAATTCCTTAGAGCCTTATCCGTTTAAACCCGGCGATATTATTATAAATGTTAATTACGGTTGGCCACAAATAACACCGGTTATTTTAAGGGCCGCTTTGAACGCGTATAACAAATATGTTGACAATAAAGATTATGTATTTACAATAAAAAACAGCGGGGTATTTAACGCAAAGGCCGAGTATGCAATAAACGATAACTTAGGTTTGGGCTTTGCAACGTCTTACTGGAGTATGAGTGCCGAAATGCAAAATAATTATTCGGGAAACGATCCAAATACAGGCATCCCATCCACGTATGCCGATAATTATTTACTTTCCGTATCCGCATTAGCATTGGGCATTCGGGGTAATTACCATTTCACCGATCTTTTAAAATCGCCTAAGCTCGATCCCTATTATGGTTTTTCCATTGGCACAACAAAGTACACGTATGGTTTGGAATTTACTTCAACTTATCCCGATAAAAAATCGCCTGAAATTTACGATCTATTTAAAACCGGTTTAGCTTCCAAGTTTCTTAAATCAGGTTGGTCAAGTTATGTGTCAACCACATTTGGTATCCGATGGTTTCCCATAAAATATGTTGGCATAAATTTAGAAGCGGGGTGGGATAGAGGTGCTTTTCTTTTTGGCGGGCTTGCCGTTAAATTCAATACAAAACCGGTAAAGGCATTAAACAATTAATTTTGTTTAATATTGTATTGCCGTGAAAGCAATACAGGTCTCTATTATCGTAATTTTATTTTGTTCGTGGAATACACAACAAACAAAATTTTGCGCGCCAATTACGCAAACTTCTTTAATTGTTTTGGGTACTATACAAGACGGGGGCTCGCCGCACATAGGCTGTAAAAAAAATTGCTGCAAAGGCCTGTTCTTAAATCCCGATAAAAACCGAAAGGTAGTTTCGCTTGGGGTTATTGATCCGGTAAATAAAAAAAATTATTTGTTCGAAGCCACGCCGGATCTACCGGCGCAAATAAAAAATTTAAAAACGCATTGCGAATTTAATGATAAGGAAACCCCCGATGGAATTTTTTTAACGCACGCGCACATTGGGCATTACACCGGCTTAATGTATTTGGGCAAGGAAGCCATGAACGCGAAGGAAGTGCCTGTTTATGCAATGCCAAAGATGAAAGCATTTTTAGAAACTAACGGACCATGGAGTCAATTAGTAAGTCTTAAAAACGTTTTAATTCAACCTTTACAAAATAACGAAGAAATTATTTTAACATCCAATTTAAAAGTAAAGCCATTCACTGTTCCGCACCGCGACGAGTATTCGGAAACCGTTGGGTATATTATTGAAGGGCCAAACAAAAAAGTGTTATTTATTCCCGATATTGATAAATGGGAAAAGTGGGATGTGAGTATTATTGATATGATTGCTAAAGTGGATTACGCTTTTATTGATGCTACTTTTTACGATGGCGAAGAAATAAATGGAAGGAATATTTCTGAAATTCCGCACCCATTCATTATTGAAAGCATGAATAAGTTTAAAGAATTGGCTGCAAAAGAAAAAAATAAAATTTATTTTGCTCATTTCAATCACACCAATCCGGTTATAAATAAAAACAGCGCCCAAGCAAAGCAAGTAATTAAAAACGGATTTAATTTGGCTGAAATAAACCAGATTATTTCACTTTAATTTTTTTTTACTACTTTTAGAAGCCTGAAAAAAATAATTTATATTTCGTTTTTCTTAATTTGCTTACAAGGGTTTTCGCAAAAACATTTTGAGGCTAATAAAAACAAGGTAAGCGATTCGCTTGAAAACAAATTAAGGCTTGCATATAAAAACCCGAAAGGCGAATTAACCGATACGCTTAAAATTGACCTTTTAAATAAGCTGTGTTATGAATATATAAAAGAAGGAAATTTTAACCGTGCCTTGAGCCTTGCTGCCAAACAAAAAGCAATTGCCGAAAATTTACTGGCCTGCGAAAAACACGAACAGCACTTGACAATCGTAAAAAGATTTGTGGCCAGTTCATACAGGGTTATTGGCGTTGCTTATAAAACGAAGGGGGATTTTGCAAGAGCCGTGTTGTATTACAATGAGGCTATAAAAATGCAAGAAGAAATAAATGACCCGAAAGGAATGGCTTCCTCGTATAATAATCTTGGTAATGTATATCAGCAACAAGGTAATTTTACAAAGGCCCTCGAAGCCCACTTAACTTCACTAAAACTAAGCGAAAAGATAAAGGATGAAAAAGGCATGGCTTCCAGTTACAATAACATAGGGCTGGCATATCAGGAGCTGAATGAAAAACAAAAAGCACTCGATAATATGTTTAAGTCGCTTACAATAAATAAAAAAATTGGCAATAGAATAACCGAAGGAAGGAATCTTAACAATATTGGAATTATTTATTTTAAACTCGGAAAAAACGAGTTGTCACTTCAATACTTATTACAAGGTTTAAAATTACGGCGAGAAATTTCTGACAATCCCGGTGTGGCTTCTAACCTTAACAGCATTTCCGATTGTTATCAAAGCGCCGGCCAATATGAAAAAGCGTTGGAGTATAACCTTGAAGGATTAAAAACTTCCACCGAGATTGGCGACAAGGTTTCGATTATAGAGGCTTGTAATTCGGCGGGAGAGATCCGTATTCAGTTAATTAAAAAAGATATTAAGCTGCGTGCAAAATATGAAATTGAGGCGCGAACCTATTTACAGCAGGCAAAAAAGCTTGCCGGCGAAACCGGCACCATTGCCGAATTAAACAGGTGTAATAAAAATCTGTCGGATCTTGAATATACTTTTGGAAACTACAAACAATCGGTTGAAAATTACAGAATCTATTTACGGGTGAGAGACAGTTTGTTCAGCAAAGAGAGCACCAAAAAAGTGCTGCAGGCAGAGTTGAGTTACGAATTTGAGAAAAAGGAACAGCAAGCAAAACTGGAACAGGCGAAAAAGGACGTGATAGTACTTGAAGAAAAAAAGAAACAAAAACTGATTCGCAACGCTTTTATTGGAGGTTTTGCTTTAATGCTTATTTTGGCCGTATTTATTTTTAGGAGTTACAAGCAAAAACAAAAGGTGAACCATATTATGTCGCTGCAAAAAAAGGAAGTGGAACGGCAAAAAGAATTGGTAGAGCAAAAACAAAAACAAATTGTTGACAGTATTAATTATTCCAAACGCATTCAGGAATCGATACTCACAAACGAGGAAGAAATTAAAAAACATTTGCCCGAGTTGTTTGTGTTGTATTTACCAAAAGATATTGTAAGCGGCGATTTTTACTGGTTTGCAAAAGCCGATTGTAAAGAAGACCTGACCATTAAGGATGCTAAATCAAAAAATATTCGGGCGCCCGAAGAATTTATTCTCTGCGCGGCCGATTGCACTGGCCACGGGGTGCCGGGGGCTTTTTTAAGTATGGTGGGTACTACTTTGCTTAATGAAATTGTTAATCACAATAAAATTACCGATCCTGCGCAAATTATTAAGGAACTGGCGCACGGTTTAACAAGCACGCTGATAAATAAACAAACAGCTGAATACAATACAGATGGCATGGATATTAGCATTTGTAAAATAAACAACAAAGAAAAAAGAATTTATTTTGCGGGAGCCAATCATGTGCTTTACACGGTAAACGAAACAGGAGTTCGAATAACCGAGCCGCAAATAATTTCCTTTAATGGTATTTTTGGTGTTGACAGTGTAAAGAACGCTTATTCTACTGCTCTGAATATTGAGCCAGGCACCATGGTTTATCTTTCAACTGATGGGTATAATGATCAGATAGGAGAAGAGCTGAATAAAAAATTTCTAAGTTCGCGCTTCGAAAACTTAATTGAGCAGATCTATAAATTACCGGCTCACAAACAAAAACAAGTATTGGAAAATCGTTTTTCTGAATGGAAAGGCAACACCAAACAAATTGACGATGTGTTGGTGATCGGGTTTAGGGTTTGATGGATGTTTGCTTTAGGCAACGTACGTTTCGTGAATTGTTGATTTGATCTCGTAAATTTCTTTTTCAGAAAGGGCACCTAAAATTTTTACAATACGTTGTCGGTCAATAGTTCTTATTTGATCAAGAACAATCCATCCTTTTGTTTTGTTATGTTTAACGGGCACTCTTGTTGGATAACCTTTCGAATTGCTTGTCATTGGAGCAATAACAATAGTTTGTAAATATTTGTTCATTTCATTTGGAGAAAGTATAATGCAAGGGCGAGTCTTTTTCATTTCACTGCCAATTGTTGGGTCGAGGTTAACCAAAACAATTTGGTATTGCTTTAAGTCCATTCTTCAAAGTTTTCATCTTTAAACATTTCAGGCAATAAGAGTTTGTCGTCACCATTGTCGCGCATTTTCTTAAAAGATTTTTCCCAGCCCTTACGGGCCGCTGTTTTAGGTTTTAAAATAATAAAGCCCTTTTCAAGAATTAATTCAATGGTATCTTGGAAGTTGTACTTTTCGATAAGAGTCTTTGAAAGCCGAATACCCTTTGAATTACCAATAGAGATCAATGAAACATCCATTTGTTTGTTAATTTTAATGTAATTACAAAGTTATTACATTTAATTGATATTTCCAAACTTACTTAATACTTTTCAAAACCCCGTCCTGAATCTCTTTCAATAAAATTTTAGCGTCTTCTGTTTTTATCTGCATGCCAACGCCAATGGTTTTAGACTGATATTGCATCTCTATTCTTTCCCCGCCCTTGATCCAAAAACTCTGCCCCATTACAAACGAAAAATTAGTGTCGCTTACCTCAATTATCTTTAGGTCGTTTATAAGCTCGCAATTGTATTCGTGTATCTTTCCTTTATTTCTCACCTCGCGCTGGTAATGCAAAATGTTGCCTTTGATCCAGAGTTTTTCTTTGCCCCATTTTTTCCAGGTAAAAGCCCGGGCAATTTTAAATTCATAATAAGCCCAAAAAGAAAGGTAAACAATCACAAATAATTTTGAATTTTTATCGGTAAGCGTAAAATAATTTACGAATACAATCACGCCACAAACCGTCCATGCCATTAACCATAAAAACAAGAGTCCCAGTTTTTTTTTATCTGTTGTTGGCAATATTACAATGCTCAGCAGATCATCTTTTTTTATAAGGCTAATTCTATCGCTTATTATCTTCATTGGTTTTTAGGTGTACAAATTTAATTATCTTTAGGCGTTATTGAAATTTATTTATGACCGACTCTAAAAGAACCTTAAATTTATTTGATACGGTAATGATCGTTTCGGGCAGTATGATAGGCTCGGGCATTTTTATTGTAAGTGCAGATATGACGCGGGTTTTGGGCTCTCCCTTTTGGGTATTGTTTTGCTGGATCTTGAGCGGAGTTATTACTTTATTTGCCGCCTTAAGTTATGGCGAACTGGCAGGTATGATGCCCGATGCCGGCGGGCAATTTATTTATTTAAAGCGGGCTTACGGGCGTTTAACTGCTTTTGTGTATGGGTGGACAGTTTTTACAGTGATACAAACCGGCGTTATTGCGGCCGTTGCAGTTGCCTTTGCGCGTTTTGTTGGCGTATTGTTTCCGGTGTTTGATGAGCAGAACATTATTTTTTCGGTCGGAAAATTTTCTCTTTCCACCACACAATTACTTGCGGTTATTTCGGTTTTCTTTTTAAGTTTTTTAAATAGTTTAGGCATTAATAACGGCAAAATAATTCAACGCGTTTTTACCAGTACAAAAATTTTAGCTTTATCGGCCGTAATTATAATTGGTTTTGCCGTTGGCTATAAATTAAATTACTGGAGCCAAAACATTGCTTTGCCTTTTAATCAGGGTGGCAGCGCAAGCAACGGTTTTAGCGTAACCGCCCTGGCAAGCGCGCTGGGCGTGGCACTTATAGGCTCTTTGTTTAGCAGCGATGCGTGGAACAATGTAACCTTTATTGCCGGCGAAATTAAAGAGCCGCAAAAAAATATTCCGCTCGGACTTTTAATTGGCGTTTTAATTGTTACTGTATTATATGTGTTGGCAAACGTGGCATATTTTATGTTATTGCCCGCCTTTGGTGATGCAAATGCAACAATGGCAATAGATCGCGGCATTGCATACGCGCAAAACGATAGGGTAGGCACTGCTGCATTGGGTACTGTTTTCGGAAACATTTCTTCCATAATAATGGCGGTATTAATTATTATTTCAACCTTTGGCTGTAACAACGGTTTAATATTATCGGGTGCTCGTTTATTTAAATCAATGGCCGACGATAGATTGTTTTTTAAACAAGCAGGTAATGTAAACAAACATGGTGTGCCCGCGCGAGCCCTGTGGATCCAGGCCATGTGGGCATCTGTATTATGTTTAAGCGGTTCGTACGGCGCCTTGCTGGATTATTGCACCTTTGCTTCTTTAATTTTTTACATGGTTACTATTTCGGCATTATTTTATTTGCGCAAAAAAGAACCTAATACGCCAAGGCCGTATAAAGCTTTTGGTTATCCCATAATTCCCGCATTATATATTTTAATTACTCTTTTTATTTGTGTAGATCTTTTAATTTTTAAACCGCAAAACACAGTTTGGGGATTAGTCATTATGTTTATTGGCGTACCGGTATTTTATTTTTTTAATAGAAAACGTGATCAGAACAATACTTTATAATTATTTTGGTTTTAATAAACAGCAACGTCGCGGGCTTTTAATGCTCTGCTTAATTTGTTTTGCGCTTTTAATGGCGCGCATTGTTTATCCGTATTTTATAAGTGCCGAACCTGTTATGGTAAAAAATTTGCCGCTGGTTGAACACGCCTTAGACAGCGCCGAAAAAAATAATTCATACCTGAAAAAGTACAACACAAAAAAAAACGCGGTAGTAAAATTAGCGGTCTTCGATCCTAATACTGTTTTGTATGATGAGTTATTAAGTTTAGGCTTTAGCCAAAAAACAGCGCGCATCTTTTTAAAATACCGAAGCAAAGGCTTTGTGTTTAAACAAAAACAAGATCTTAAAAAAGTGTTTGGTATTAGTGATGATCTTTATACCGCGCTGGAACCTTATATTTTTATTAAGAATGCGGTGGCCGAAAAAAATAATGCGGCCGAAGCAAAAGCCGAAGAACCCGTTACCGCAAAAACAAAAGTTGCCGCAAAAATAATTGAGCTTAACAGTGCCGATAGTTTAGCGCTTTTACAATTAAATGGTATTGGCCCCGCTTACGCAAAACGCATTTTAAAATACCGATCGCTGCTTGGTGGTTTTGTAAATGCCGAACAATTAAAAGAGGTGTATGGTTTTACCGAGGAGCTGTACCAAAAAATAAAACCGCAAATTACACTGAACCCGGCCGCCATAAAAAAAATAAATTTGGGTAAGGATGATTTTAAAAGCATAAACAAACACCCCTATTTAAGTTACGAACTTACCAAAAGTATTTTTGATTGGAAACGCAAAACCAATATTACCAAAGATAATATTGCCAGTATTATTAACGATGATGCCTTGCTGCAAAAGCTGATACCTTATTTGGAGTTTTAGGTAAAATGTCTCGGTTAAAAATTTGGGCGCCTGCCCCTAAAGCAGAACATGCCTGTTAATTTACTGCCTGCATGTTCGCTTCAGGAG
>JANYBY010000082.1 GCA_025360565.1 Bacteroidota bacterium | reverse complement strand
CCTGGCTCTGAACCAGTACATCTCCGTCGCTATCTACTTTATGATCGTGCTTTCCAGGCAGTACGCGCTGATACGGGGCCTCTTCGTGGATCAGGAGGAGGAGAGGCGCACGGTCGCCTACGATCTGCACGACGGGCTGACACTTTTACGCAACCTGCGTGGTAAAGATTATTTCCTTGTTTATAAAACCACCGCGATATCCAAAGATTATCAAGATACTCGAATTTACTATTGCCGTATTTTTTTGTCCAAGTTCTTTGACCTAAAGTATTAATCCCAAAAAGCGTAAGCCGATTAGAATAGTTACCATTAAGGCTGTCAAATACAAAACCACACATAACATAATTATTTGGAGAAGATTCATATACAGCCTTTGCAACGTTGGTGAAAGAGTAAGGAAGTTTATATTCGCGTTTGAAACCACCCTGACCAATTGCAGAAAAAGTTAATAAAAGAAATACAGCTACCGTTTTATACCACATTTAATTACCGATAATTATTATCAATCGTATTTAAAGGTACACGATTTTCGCTTAAGAAACTAATCCTCTCGCGTCTCCCCGTCTCTGCGAGACATTTTTATACTCATTATTTCCCGCAGATAGCGCGGATAACGCAGTTTTTTTTTCTCGCGGAGACGCAAAGTCGCGGGAGATTTTTTTCACAACAAATAAACATTATTTTCTCTCGCGTCTCCCCGTCTCTGCGAGACATTTTTATACTCACTATTTCCCGCAGATAGCGCGGATAACGCAGATTTTTTTTCTCGCGGAGGATCCCAATAACTTTTTACAACTAAGACACAGAGTTCACAGAGATACGCTAAGAAAATTGATCTCAGTGTAACTCTGTGCTCTCCGTGCCCCTGCCTTGCCGGCAGGCAGGTCTGTGGTTAGTTACGCAGAATACTTCCTTTTCCGATACCACATTTGAAAGGAACCCAGAACAAACAATAAAAACAAAGGAAGCGCCACATTAATTGCCTGCCATTTTGTGCGCTGTAATTTAATTTTCTTTTTATCGAGCAGGCGCAATTTTACTTCGCGTGAGCGTAATTGAAGCATGCCCTCATCATCCAGCAAATAATTTAAACAGTTCAATAAAAATGTTTTGTTGGCAAATGTTTGTTTGCTGTATTTATCATAACCCAAAGGATAAACCGTTCCGGTATTTCGCTGAAAATCGTTGCTTGCCACATCGCCATCGGCCACCACGATCATTTTTGTGGGTTTGCTTTTTTCCAACACTTTAAAATCGGGGCTCTGTTGTAAAACAGTTGGCAATCTTCTGTGTTCCACAAAACTGGTGAAGGATCCTTCCAATAAACAGGCAATATTTTGCATGCCTCCGGTAAATTGCGATTCTTTTACCGGGTAACGTGCCATGCCCAGCCCAATACGTGCGGGTGTTGGTTGTACTTTTGTATTTCGGGTAGTGCGTAACAAAATTGTTTTTTTAATTCCTTTTGCCGAAACAATTGTATCAACCGTACTTATATAATCTAATTTAATAACATCTAAGTTTTTTACGATTGGGTGATTAATATCCGGTAAAATTAAAACCGAATACACCCAGGGGAACATTTTAAAATCGGGTTCTCCTTTTTTAAAGCCCATGTTCAGCGGAATTTGCGCACACTGCATATCCTGCACCAAAACCGGATTTAGTTTTGCACCGTATTTAAATAACATTTCTTCCACATTCAAAGGCCGATTAAATCCAATACTGAAGCCTTTTAATTTCAACGTATCCATATCAATCAACACCGGATCCAGTAACCACAGCACTTTCCCGCCATTCATAATATACTGATCAATAATGAACTGATCTCTTTTGTCCTCGCCAAAAGCACTGTCGGGTTTTGCAATCACAATGGCATCGCTTTTATCTAATGCCGAAAGCTGCCCGCGAATTTGTGTTCTATTCACATCATAATATTCGCTCAACGATCGCATCAGGTCGTATTTATGAATGGTATCTAATTCGTGATGCCCTTCAATAAAAGTAACTTCCTGTTTTTTTGTACGCTGTAATTTACGAATGGTATTGCTTAACGAAAACTCCAACTCCTGCACGCTATTGTTTATGCACTCTTCGGGGGATGGACCTAACTGACGCGTAAAGATCTGCCAAACCGCTTCCTTGCCTTTATAACTTACAATTGCCCCCGGAAAAATTAAATTGCGCGAGGTCTTATCATCTTTTTTATCAATGATCTCTTCAGGCACCAGGCCTTTTTCGTACAATTGTTTTTTAATATTATTTTTTTCTTCTTCAGTACCGCCTTCGCCCGGGTTTATAAATTCGTATTGGATCTGGTTATTAGAATACGCCCTGAATTCATCCAAGATCTCCTTTGCTTCATTCCTTAAACGATTAAAGCTAGGATTAAAGTTTCCATGAAAATAAACTTTAAATAAAAATTCATCGTCAATACTTTTTAATAATTTTTTGGTGGATTCGGCAAGGGTAAAACGTTTTTCGGTTGTTAGATCAAATCGTTTAAAATAAAAGGAGCCCACAAAATTTATCAGCACTACAATTCCAATAAGAACAAACAACATGGTCATGTCCTTTTGCTTATTGCCCTTGGTAGTGGGGCTCAGCTCACTCTTATTATTTTTATTTTCGTTTACCATTTCCTGCTTTCTAAAACCAATTTGGTTAACAAATTAAAAATAGCGATCTCGCTAACAAAATAGATCACATCTCTGGTATCAATTACCCCGCGACTCATACTCACATAATGTTCGTTAATACCAAGGCCTTTTGCAAACGAATTGTATTTGCCGAATAAACCGCTCTCGGCAATAAAATCAAAACCAATGTAACAGAAAAGGCAAAGCAATAAAGCAATGATAAATGCCACCACTTGATTTTCGGCAATGGCCGAAGCAAAAACGCCGATGGATACAAAACCCGCACCTAAAAAAAACAAACCAAAGTAAGAGCCCCACATGCCGCCCGTATCAACCGTTACAGCCGCTGTTTTTAACGCGTTAACACTATAAAAATAAATGAGTGTGGGTAATAAAGAAATCAAAACCAAAGTGAGTCCTGCAAAATATTTTGCCATTACAATTTGTAAATCGGTTAAAGGGCGCGTTAATAATAATTCGATGGTGCCGTTTTTTTTCTCTTCCGAAAAAGAGCGCATGGTTATGGCGGGAATTAAAATTAAATAAACCCAGGGAGCAATAAAAAATAAAGGATCAATATTGGCGAAACCATTGTCCAAAATATTTGCTCCACCGCTTTCCGATGGAATGACCCATAAAAACAAGCCAATGAGTGTAATAAAAACGCCAATGGTTATGTAGCCTATTTGGGAACTTAAAAAACTGCGTATTTCTTTTAAATAAAGAATTAACATAATTGGTAAAAATAAGCTTAATTGTTTTATTGAGCTGTTCTATTAACGAAAAATAGTAACAAGGATACGTTGATGGATAATAGTCATTGAGCCTCAAAAAGTTTTATTATTATTTGGGCGCCCCCGCCTACACCAAAAATTTCGGCGGGCAGGCGGGCGGGCCACTACAGGCTCCGCTTCGCTACGGTTTTTTGGGGCGATAAAAGAGGCATCGCCCCAAAAGAACCAAGCCTTTCGTGTCCCTGGCGCGGCTTCTCGCCTGCATCAATCCATCATCAAATTACATCCCCTCACATCACTATTATCATATCGCCCCATCAATTCAAGCTTATTGTTTTCGTTGATCCGGCCAAGATCTTGTGTGGCAATAAATGAACAGGAATAAATATTGGCAAGGTCAATTACATTTATTCCCCCTGTTTTGTGATCGGTTTTTATTTTCAGGGGATCCGTAATATCTCGAATCATAAATTTCATCCATGGCGGGGCTTCAAACTTGCCCTCTCCCTTGCTGTATGCCTGACTCAGGAGTTCTGTCATCCCGTATTCGCTGTGAATGGTTTTAATGCCGAAGCCGGTTTTTAAGTAGTTGTGTAATTCCTCTTTTAAAAGTTCCTTGCGTTTGCCTTTCATTCCGCCGGTTTCCATCACAATAAAATCATCGTTCAATTTTACTTTTTCCGAAAGATCCATTAAAGCATATGAAACCCCAACGAGCAGGACTTTTTGTCCAGTTAATTTTAATTTTTCAATTAATAAAACCAGTTCGCTTACATTATCCTTAAAAAATCCGCTGTCTGCATGTTTTGAATCCTTAATTAGTTTATCGAACATATAAACAAGCGAAGAATCTTTACGTTCAAGGTAATTTGGCAACAGGGCCAAAATGCAATAATTTGCCGGACTTCCATAAAACAATTCAAATCCGCGTAAAAAACTTTTTTCGTACAACGAAATATTATTTACATAATGTTTTGATGGCGTTTGCGAAGTGGTTGAACTGCTTGAAAATACAATGGTTTCGGGGCTTATCGAGGACGAAATAACGGGATTGGTTTTAAAAAACTCGATGGGCAAAAATGGAATTTGTGCAAGGGATCTAACCTCTTCAGGCTTTATCTTTAAAAAATCGACCCAGCTATTATAAACCTTATTATGCTCATATTGGTACTGAAAAATGTCAATAGCTACTTCTAAAAAACGTGATTCAGAATTAATGTTAAATATATCATCCTCTTTATACTGCAAGCTTTGGCTATTCGTTATATTTTTTGTAAATTTACTTAATTGATGCGCATTTTAGCACTTATATTATTTTTTGGTCTTGTGATAACTTCTTGCGTTAAAAAACCAAGCACCAGCCCGGTTCCTGCAATTGAATTTCTCGATTTTCAGGCGTGGAAAGTTAATGGCAGTGACACAGGTTTTATAAGGATCCATTACGAAGATGGTGATGGAGATATATTCAGAAATAAGGATCACACAGTTCCGAATTTGATCATTATTACTTACCATCTCGATCAAACAAGCGGCAGTTTTGTTCAGGATAGTGTTGTACCAGGTCCGGGTTTGAAAAAAATCCCGATTTCATATGCAACAGCGGTTATACAGCCCGGAGACGGGTACAGTGGCAAATCGGTTCAAGGGGATATTATTGTTCCGTACAAAGAATTCAGAACGAGCGGTGCCATAAAAATAATTAAACACACTGTTACTATAACTGACGAAGCGGGAAATCAATCTAACCTGGTAACTTCTCCTGTATACACGTTAACCATTTAAAGCCTTCGTCATTTTTTCCGCAATTATCTTACTCATTTTGTAATTGCTTTCATGTGTCCACCCGGCGATATGCGGCGACAAAATAACTTTATCCGACTTTAAAATATATTTATAGGCATCAGGAGTTTCAGTGCTATCAAAGCTTTCAAAGGAACTCGATTCATACTCCAATACATCTAAACAGGCTCCGTTTACTTTTCCGCTTTTTAATGCTTCAACAAGATCTTCGGTTTTTAAACATTTACCACGGGCAGTATTTACAATATAAATTGACTTTTTAAATTGACCGATGAAATTTTTATTGATCATAAATTTAGTTTCATCGGTTAACGGAACATGAAGGCTTAAAATATCCGTTTCCTCAAAAATTGCCTGCATGGTACTTTCAGTTAGATGATCATTTCCATAATTTTTTTTGTATTTATCGTAAGCTAAGATCTTACAATCAAATCCTTTTAATTTGGCGGCAAAGCTGCTGCCCATTTGTCCATAACCAATAATACCAATAGTTTTTCCCGTGATCTCGTGTCCACGATTTTCGGCTCTTAACCAAATATTATTCCGTACTTCGGCATCCGCTTTTTTTAAATTATTTAAAAGCATCAGCAACATTCCAAGGGCATGTTCACCAACAGCGTCGCGGTTTCCTTCAGGAGCACTTACGCAAATAATATTTTTTGTGTTCGCGAATTCGGTATCAATATTTTCCATGCCGGCACCTACTCTGCCAATACATTTTAAATTGTTACAATTACTTAACAGCTCTTTGGTTAATTTAAATTTACTTCTGAGCACCAATGCATCGTAATCCGGTAATAACTTCTGAAGTTCCTCAGCGGACCTGTCCCAAAACAGATCACATGTAAAACCCTGCGCTGCCAACGTTTCGTGAAGGACCGGATGATTGGAATCTGCAAATAAAATGCGCATAAACAGGTGTTGATTTGGTTAAAGTCCATCTAAATTGTTTGTTTTTTGACTTTTCAAGTTCTATTTTGTCAATTTTTTCGGGATAGTTTAGCTCACTATCCCTGCAAAAATTCACTTCCTATAACTTGAAAATTCATTAAAACAAACTGCATTATCTGAACTTTAAGCAAATCATTAATAATTTACCACAAAACAAAACAAATGTTGGCACATTTCTTTAATATATTGAAAATGAATTGCATTAAACAACTAACATTTACCTAACACAAACTTTGTTGAAAATTGCTTTTTTGATTTATGAACATTGGCAGAGCCCTGTAGGTACCGCTGTTCATGGGCATTGACATACAGAGAATAGTTATGCACAAGTTATGAGTATAAACAACTATTCACTAAATTTATTATAAACTATTAAAGTTGCACATTTGCCCCCCGTCTATTTTTTAAGGAATAACAGGATTGAAGAAGAAAGATAAAAATTGACGTTAAAAAAGTAATAAATCACCATAAAAAAATTAAAGATTGAGTCAGGATAATCAAAATAAAACACGCAGTCGGTTGATAAGTACTCCGGCAATTTCTATAAACGAAATAGGTAAACTTCCGCCGCAAGCTGTTGAGTTGGAAGAAGCCGTATTAGGTGCCATGCTTTTGGAAAGAGAAGCCCTGAGCACTGTAATTGATATTTTAAGCCCTGAAGCTTTTTACAAAGAACAAAACAGCCGTGTATTCTCGGCCATGATCTCATTATTTAATCGCTCTGAGCCGGTTGATATTTTAACGGTGACACAAGAATTAAAACGTACTGCCGAACTCGAAATGGTTGGCGGCGCTTACTATGTTTCCGCCCTCACAAACCGTATTGCATCATCGGCAAATATTGAATTTCACGCGCGTATTGTTGCACAAAAATATTTACAGCGTGAATTGATCAGAATAAGTACCGACACCATTAAAACAGCGTTTGAGGATGGCACGGACGTGTTTGAATTATTGGATGAGACCACGAAAAATATTTTTGAAGTTTTAGATTCGAACGTTCGTAAACAGCACGATAAAATGAGTACGCTCATTGGAAAAGCGTTGGATGAAATTGACGCAGCAGCAAATCAAAAAGACGGCTTATTAGGCGTGCCAAGCGGCTTTACGGCATTAGACAGAATTACAGGAGGCTGGCAAAAATCTGATCTGTTGATCATTGCCGCCCGCCCCGGTATGGGTAAAACGGCTTTGGTTGTTACCATGGCAAAAAATGCTGCGGTTGAATTTAATAAACCTGTTGCTATTTTTTCTTTGGAAATGTCGGCGGTGCAATTGGTAAAACGTTTAATCTCGAGCGAAACAGAATTGCCGCAAGATAAAATTTTAAAAGGAAATTTAGAACCTTACGAATACGAACAATTACACGAGCGGATCAAAAAATTGGCTGTAGCCCCATTGTATATTGATGATACACCAGCTCTTTCTATTTTTGAATTGCGCGCCAAAGCCCGCCGTTTAAAAGAAAATCAGAAAGTAGAATTGATCATAATTGATTATTTGCAATTAATGAGCGGCGGCCCTGATGGAAAAGGAAATCGTGAACAGGAGATCAGCCACATTTCGCGCGGATTAAAAAGTTTATCAAAAGAATTAGAGATCCCTATCATTGCTCTTTCGCAATTAAGTCGCCAGGTTGAGAACAGACCGGGAGGCAGCAAACGCCCGCAATTGAGTGATCTAAGGGAGTCGGGAGCTATTGAGCAGGACGCGGATATGGTAATGTTTATTTACCGTCCGGAGTATTACGGTTTGGAAGTGGATGAAAATAACGAACCTACACGCGGCCGCGCCGAAATTATTATTGCAAAGAACAGGCATGGTTCTTTAGAAACTGTAAAACTGAGATTCATTGGGCAGTTCGCCAAGTTCGCCGATCTGGATTATATTGAAGGAGATGCAACTTACGGCAAAGCAAATAACACAAATGCATTAGAGCAGAACAACGATTTTTTAAACACGGGTACAAAAACAGTGGCGTCGAAAAATTGGGATAAGATCGATGATGGCCCTACCAACGATATTATTAAACGAAATGATATTGAAGATTTTAATGAGCCTCCATTTTAGTTGATAGTTTTTAGTTGATAGTTGATGGTTTCTATTCTTGCCTCCCTTAGTTCTTGACTCTTGCTTCCCTTTCTCAGAGTTCCTAACACCCTCCTCTTAATTAAAAAAAAGAATACTCGGCTTAAGGGCTAAAATTGCTTTTAATTTTAAACCTTATGAGTGATATATCACAATTTTTTAGTCCGATAGACATTGAAACGGTAAGCGACAATTTTGAATTTAAAGCGTTGCAATTTGGTAAATTGTTTTCAATCTATTCAAATGCCGATAATTTTCCGGATCTGGAAAATATTAATTTAGCCATTATTGGAGTTACCGAAGAGCGAAACGGAAAAAATAACGAAGGCTGTAAATTAGCGCCCGACAGTGTGCGCAGTTTTTTATATAAATTATATGGCGGAAGTTTTACGTCAAAAGTGGCCGACCTCGGAAACATACGTCCTGGCCACACTACAGAGGACACCTACTTCGCTTTAAAAAGTACCATTGATGAATTGGTACGAAAAAATATTGTGCCTGTTATCATTGGCGGAACACAGGATCTTACTTACGCACAATTTTTGGGGTACAAAGATCTGGAACAAACCATTAATGTAGTTTCGATCGATAGTGTATTTGATCTTGGAAATCCTGACGAAGAAATTTCAAATACATCTTATCTCGGAAAAATAATTTTACATCAACCCAATTATTTATTTAATTACAGCAACATTGGTTATCAATCATATTTAATTGATCAAAGCAGTTTACAAATGATGAACCGTTTGTATTTTGACGTGTATCGTCTTGGCCAGATCCGCGATAACATTGATGAAGCAGAGCCAATTATTCGTCAGGCCGACATGATCAGTTTTGATATGACCGCAATTAAACATTCCGATGCACCTGCGAATCCAAATGCTTCGCCAAATGGTTTTTATGCAGAAGAAGCTTGCCAAATGATGCGTTACGCCGGCATGAACGATAAATTATCTTCTATTGGTATTTACGAAATTAACCCGGAGTATGATATCAGCGGTAAAACCGCGCACTTAGCAGCGCAAATGATCTGGTGTTTTATGGATGGTTTTTACAATCGCAAAAATGATTTTCCGAGTCGTACAAATCCGGACTATATTCGTTTTCATGTGGTGTTACAGGAAGAGAAATACGAAATTAACTTTTACAAAAGTAAAAAAAGCGATAGGTGGTGGATGGAAATCCCTTATCCGCCGCACAAGAACTTAAAATTCGAAAGACACACTTTAATTCCGTGCAACTATAAGGATTATGAAATGGCCGTTAAGAACGAGATTCCGGACCGGTGGTGGCAAGCCTATCAAAAACTTAGTTAACCAGCGCACAAGCTCGCTCAAAAGTGCACTGCACTTTTGCCGGGTGGCAGGCGTACCAGAAGCTGAGTTAATGTCAGGTCGAGCATCTTGCCTCGGTAGAGTCGAGACTAGCAAACCACTTAGGAACAGAGGGCACAGAGAAACACGAAGTTTTGTAAAACTCGTTTGCAATGATTTACCAATAAATTACCTCTGTGGTTTCTTCGTGTTCTTCGTGGTTCAATGATTATTCAAACTTAACTCAGTTTTATTTTGAACTGTTGCCTTAAACGAATGACTTTCTTTATCATAAGCAATTTTACCGCCGTGAATCACCTGATGATTTTTGCTGCTTAGGTCAACATCTGCCATAATCAGCCAATTGTCAACCGGCCCGTCGGTGTCCAGTTCAACAATCTTAGTGTTGTATCCATCGCAGTTAACTGTGATTTCGTATTGCGTATTATATTCTAAAAGCAATTGGGTAGTACCGGAAACCTGGATGGTCTTTTCTCTTTTTAAATTAAGGTTCATCACATTTACCAAATAGGTGGCGTGTTTCCTTTCTAATCCGTTCAACGAAATATTTAATTTTACATTAACGAATTTTGTTTCAGCATTGCTGCCAGTTTGCGACATTAATTTGCCTGAAAATAATATCATCGCTGCTAAAATTCCGAAAAAATAGTTTGAAGTTTTCATATGTAGATAATTTGATTTTTAATTGTCATATGGAATACTCATCGCCTCTTTTTGTTTCTTAAGTACCGATTCGTATTTCATAATACATAGTTTTTGATATAGTTAAACCTTTTTTGTCGTCTTAAATTTTTTACTGTGTTTATCGTATGCAATTTTTCCCGCGTGAACTACTTTTTTATTTTTATTACTTAGATCAACATCAGCCATGATCAACCAACGGTCAACCGGACCGTCTGTATCCAACTCAACGATGTTGGTATTGTAACCATCGCAACTAATTGTTATTTCATATTCCGAATTGTATTCTAACAACAAGGTAGTTTTGTTTGATACGGTTACCGTTTTTTCTTTATTTAAATTGCGGTTCAATACACTCACCGTATAGCTTCCTTCTTTTTTATGAGCACCATTTAAAGAAATGTTCAATTGAATATTAATAAATTTAGGCTCTGCTGCTTTGCTTGTCTGAGACATTAATTCACCTGCTAATAATAGTATTATCGTGAAAAGTTTTAAAAATTTAGATTGAGTTTTCATATCGTGTTGTTTATTATAAATACGCCTAGGGTTGGGGCATCGTTTGAAAAAAAGTCGTCTATCCATTAAACAACGCTCGCGACTGAGTGAAATGCGTTATACAGTAAGTGAGAATAGCATAAAGAAAATATGCATTTTTAACGGATAAATCCAGGCGAAAAAGCGAATATCTACATAGTGCAGGCGAATATTTATAAATACCCGACGGATATCAGGGTTTCGCTCTACTCTAACTTTAAGACCATAAAGTTCATCATCCGAACAGAAATAAAAAAATTAACTCTTTCTTTTCTTCAATTCCTTAGATACATCATTTAGATTGCAACCCTTGGCTCTTAATAAAACAAGGTAATGATACATCAGATCCGCGGCCTCATTTAAAAAAAGCTCTTTATTATCATCTTTGGCTTCTATTACCAATTCAACTGCTTCCTCGCCTACTTTCTGCGCAATTTTATTTATGCCTTTATCAAATAACAAATTTGTATAAGAGCCCTCTTTAGGATTATCTTTTCTTTCTCTAATTATTTTTTCAAGTTCAAAAATAAAATTAGACTCGTTCTTTTCATTAAAGCAAGTGTCGGTGCCCTTATGGCAAACAGGGCCCACAGGTTTTACTTTGATCAATAAAGTGTCTTCATCGCAATCTTCCGAAATACTGCTCACATTTAAAAAATTACCGGAGGTTTCTCCTTTCACCCATAACCGATTTTTGCTTCTGCTAAAAAAAGTTACCACATTAGTTTTCTTTGTCTGTTCCAAAGCTTCTGCATTCATGTAACCCAACATTAATACATTTAATGTTTCGTTGTCTTGAATTATGGCCGGAATTAATCCATCGGCCGATCTATTAAAATTTATCATATTAGCTTCTTATTTCTATTTGTTGTTGTATTAAAAATTGTTTTAAGGTTTGAATTTCAATTTCCTTGTAGTGAAACACGCTTGCCGCCAAAGCCGCGTCTGCGCTGCCCTTTATAAAGACATCTGCAAAATGCTGCATATTGCCCGCACCACCGCTTGCTATAACTGGTACGCTCACGTTTTCCGAAATGAGTTTTGTAATATCTAAAGCGAAACCGTTTTTAGTACCGTCGTTGTTCATCGAAGTCAATAAAATTTCGCCGGCACCACGATTCACAGCTTCCTTTGCCCAATCTAATGCTTTTGTTTCTGTTTTAATTTTTCCGCCATTTAAATAAACGTACCAATCGTTATTTTCAAATTTAGTATCAATGGCCAAAACAATACACTGAGAACCGAATTGAGAAGAAAGCTGATCTATTAATTGCGGATCTTTAAAAGCGCTTGTATTCACCGAAATTTTGTCTGCTCCGGCATTTAGTAAAGCATAAACATCGTTCACACTTGAAATGCCCCCACCGACCGTAAAAGGAATATTAATATTTTTTGCAATTTCAGTTACCAGCTCACTTAATGTTTTTCTTTTTTCGTTTGTAGCCGAAATATCTAAGAACACCAACTCATCAATACCTTGTTCAGCATACGCAATAGCAAGCTCCACAGGGTCACCGGCGTCTTTGATGTTTTC
>JANYBY010000047.1 GCA_025360565.1 Bacteroidota bacterium | reverse complement strand
CCAACCGCAGTGTTAACGAAGGTTTTAGCGGAGGCGAGAAAAAAAGAAATGAAATTTTTCAAATGGCCATGTTAAATCCGAAATTGGCTATTTTAGATGAGACCGATTCGGGATTGGGCATTGACGCTTTGAGGATTGTTGCAAGCGGCGTAAATAAATTAAAAACAAAAGATAATGCGTTCATTGTTATAACTCACTATCAACGTTTACTCGAGCATATTGTTCCGGATTTTGTGCATATTTTGTATAACGGCAAAATTGTTAAGAGCGGAACAAAAGAACTTGCATTGGAATTAGAAGCAAAAGGTTACGACGAAATTAAAAAACAATTTGAAACGGCATGATAGAAACAAAAACAAATACCGCCCAACAAATTATTGATGCAATTAGCGCAACTGCAGGTAAAGTTAATTTTATTAATGATTCTGCTTTAACTAAAGCCTTGTTGCATTTAGAGAACAAAGGTTTCCCAACCAACAAACACGAGGACTACAAATATTGTAATGTTGACGCGATCTTAAAAAGAGAATTCAAAAATTTAAACCAAAAATTAAATTCAGTTAGTTCTGTTGAAGGCTTAAAGCTTGCCGATACAATTACTTTGGTTGTTGTAAACGGAAATTATTCTGAAAGCTTAAGCGATAAAATAATTTTAAAAGGTTTGCATATAAATGCATTTACAAATTTAGATTCCGAAGGAAAAAAACTTTTGGCTTCCCAAGCTAATGTTGAAAAGGACGCGTTTATCGCCCTGAATACAGCTTTCAGCGGCCATGGTTTTCATTTAAAAGTTGAAAAGGACCATCAATTACAAATTCCAATTCACATACTTTATATTTCTTCAACCGATGAACAAGCTTTACTTAACCCACGAAATGTTATTGAAATTTGCGAAAATTCTGAAGCCACCATTATTGAACATCAAATTGCTTTAGGCAAAGGCAAAACATTTACCAATTTTTTAAGCGAAAAATTTGTGAGGGAGAACGCAAAATTAATTTCATATACTATTCAGGACGAAAAAGAAACCGGCTATTCAATAAATACCAATCAGGTAAAAATTGATCGTCATGGTAAATACGATAACACAACTGTTATTTTAAGCGGACAAATGGTACGCAACAATCACAACGTTGTAATTTCGGGAGAAAATTGCGAAGCACATTTAAATGGCCTGTTCGTTATTGTAGGCACGCAATTGGTAGATAACCACACCTTAATGGATCATCAGGTGCCGAATTGCCAAAGTAACGAATTGTATAAGGGCATTATTAACGATAAAAGCACAGGCGTTTTTAATGGGAAGATCTTTGTGCGAAAAGATGCACAAAAAACAAACGCGTATCAAAGCAGTAAAAATATTTTATTAAGCGACGATGGAACCATCAATACAAAACCGGAATTGGAAATTTATGCCGATGATGTTAAGTGTTCCCACGGAACATCCACCGGTAAAATTGACGAATCGGCCATGTTTTATTTAAATGCAAGGGGTATTGGTAAAGAAACCGCTAAGAAAATTTTATTGAACGCTTTTGCAAAAGAAGTGATAGATAAAATTGAAGTTGAAAGTTTAAAAGAACTCGTAGAAACAAAATTGGGTTTTAATTAATGTTAGTGAAAGAGTTAAAACATATTGAACTGAATACCGAAGCCATTCGGAAGGATTTTCCTATTCTTAACAGGAAGATCAATGGTATGCCCCTGATCTATTTTGATAACGGCGCCACTTCACAAAAACCGCAACAGGTAATAGATGCTGTTTCCAATTATTATTCCAACACCAATTCAAATATTCACCGTGGCGTACACACTTTGAGCCGCGAAGCAACCGAGGCTTTTGAAAATGCCCGAAAAGTGATCGCGAAACATTTTAACGTTAAAAGCGATCAACAAATTATTTTTACAGCGGGCACGACAGATTCTTTAAACATGGTTTGCAACGGTTTGGCAAGATCTGTTTTAAAACAAGGTGACGAAATTATTTTATCATCGTACGAACACCATTCCAATATTTTGCCATGGCAATTATGGGCTCAAGAAAATAAGGGACAATTAAAAGTAATTCCCCTTAATGCCGACCAAAGCTTGGATCTTAACGCGATTGAAAATTTAATTTCTGAAAAAACAAAAATAATTTCTATTGCACATGTTTCAAATACCTTAGGTTTAATTACTGATCTGGATAAAATAAAAATCATTGCAAAAAAACACAATTTAATTTTGGTGGTAGATGCCGCTCAGTCTGCACCCCACATGGCAGTTGACTTAGAGAAATTAGATGTTGATTTTTATGTTTGCAGCGCTCATAAAATTTACGGTCCAACCGGAACGGGTATTTTATATATGTCCGAAAAATGGCTGAGCAAATTACCTGTAACAAAACCAGGTGGCGGCACCATAAAGACCGTTAGTTTTGAAAAAACAGAATACGCTGATGGAGCCTTAAGATTTGAGCCGGGCACTCCCAATATTTCAGGGGTCATTGGTTTTGCGGCTGCGATCAATTACATGGATCAATTCGGTATGGATGCAATTTATAAACACGAATTGGAGTTGGTTAATTACGCCCAGAGTAAATTAGCCGAAATACCGCAAGTGATGCTTTATGGAAAAAGTAATGATAAGGCCGCGGTAATTTCGTTCAACGTAAAAAACACGCATCCGTTTGACGTTGGTACATTATTGGATAAATATGGCATTGCGGTGCGAACCGGTCACCATTGCACACAGCCTTTAATGAATTTATTGTGTGTGCCGGGCACGATCAGAATTTCATTCGCTATTTATAATACCAAAACTGAAATTGATTTTTTTATTGAGAAGCTAAAAAAAGTAATAGACATGTTAAAGTAATTTGTGATGAGCATTAAAGAAATAGAAAATGAAATAGTTGAGGAATTTGAGATCTTTGGTGATGACTGGGAAGGTAAGTACGAACATTTAATAGACCTCGGTAAAAATTTAGGAACTTTAAAAGAAGAATATAAAATAGAAAATAACATTATTCAAGGCTGCCAAAGCAGAGTTTGGCTTCACTCAGAAAAAAAAGACAATAACATTATTTTTTCGGCAGAAAGTGAAGCTATCATTACAAAAGGAATGGTGGCATTAATGATACGAGTTTTAAGCGGACATACTGCAAAAGAAATAATTGAAACGAAATTAGAATTTATAGATAAAATAGGATTAAAAGAACATCTGTCTCCTACCCGCGCAAACGGATTGGTGAGTATGATAAACCGAATGAAGATGGATGCAATAACATTAAGTAAATAAAAGATGCCGGCAATAATAATTACAAAAAATACCGAATTGATGCAGCGTGTAATCGATGAGATCAAAACGTGTTTCGATCCCGAAATTCCCGTTGATGTTTGGGAACTTGGTTTGATCTATGAATTAGATCTGAATGAGACAAACGATTTAAAAGTGGTGATGACATTAACTTCTCCAAACTGTCCGGTTGCGGAATCATTGCCTGAGGATATTAAAAATAAATTAAAGCTTGTGCAGAATATAAATTCGGTTGATCTGAAGTTAACTTTTGAACCGCCTTGGGAAAAAGAGATGATGAGCGAAGTGGCACAGCTGGAATTGGGATTTATGTAGAAATGATTAATAGTTGAATGTTTATAGTTGAAAGTTGGCGCTATAACACGTCAACCATTAACTATCAACACTAAAAAAATGGGAAACGAAATAACAAATAAAGTAGCAAACAGCGGCCTGGTAACAATAGACCTTGAAGAATTTATTACAGAAGGTGATCGTGTTGTGTTTGACATTAAGCCTTTGTTATTTCAAGAACTTATTTTAAAGGAAAAAGATTTCAGGGAATTCATTAAAACCAACGATTGGAGTATTTACAAAAATAAGCTTGTTGCCCTTACCTGCTCTGCCGATGCCATTGTGCCAACCTGGGCTTATATGCTTTTAACCTTAGCACTTGAACCGTTTGCCAAAAAAATAATTTTCGGAAATTTAAACGATCTTGAAAATTTATTATTTGCCGAAAAATTAACGCAGTTCCCTGTTTCAAATTACAGAGATGCGCGGGTTGTGATAAAAGGCTGTGGCGAAAAACCTCTACCCACAAATGCCTTCATTCAAATTACCAGCATACTTAAACCGGTTGTAAAAAGCATTATGTACGGCGAGCCTTGCAGTACAGTGCCCTTATACAAATCAAAATAGTTAATTCAATACCGCTGAGTTAATAACTTCCCTATTAATTTTTGTAACCAAAAGTTAAATCGTCGTTATTTGTTTAACGAATGACGCATTTTTTCAAACTATTTTTTTTCGTTTTTGTTTTCGCAATTCTCCCCGCCGAAATTTCGGCGCAGCAAAGCGACATGTTCAAACAAAAAAAGGAACGCAAACGCATGTGGCGGCGATGGAAACCTCACAGAGAAAGTTATAATCCCTATTTAGAGAAAAGTCAAAGCTCAAAAGCAAGTACAAAACTTGCTAAGGGAACCAAGCGAGAAATGCGAAAGCAAAAACGCACTTACAAAAAAGAATTAAAACGCTTGAGAAGAAAAAAAGGAATAGCGCAGCCACCAACGGAATAAGACGGGATCAATTTTTCTTTTTCTTACTATATTTTCCCTTTTTAATAGAATCAATAAATTGGGCCCAGGCGAGCGGACTTAAAATACTCATACTTGGCGCTTGGCCTGCAGTATAAGCTTTTGTATAAAGGGCGAGCATCATGTATTTATAATTTTCGGAAGCACTGGCCATTTGATTGCGTTCTAAATAAGTAAGTGTTTCGCGCGTTAAATTTTTCTCAGCTCTGTCAATATCCGTATCATTTAAATTCAATGCTAAAAAGGCCCGTTTAAAATCTTCCCTGCTCGGCCACGGAAACACATCTACTGTTGGCAGATCAATTGTATCTTTAGTTAAAACCTGAACCGCGAAATAATATTTTTGCCTTAAGGTATCCGCAATTTTATAGGTTCGTTTTTTATGGATCAGCGAAACAAATTCGAGTTCATCCCCTTGTGTAACAACCAGGCTAAAAAAACCATTAAAATCAGAATGCGTTCCGCGGTTGGTTCCTTTTATTAAAATAGAAACAAAAGGTATAGCGGTCATACTATCCTGATCAAAAACCTGTCCCGAAAATTGAATTAATTGATTTTTTCCGGCTTTTGCGGTAACCGTTTGTGCCTTTGAAACTCCCCAAAACACGATACATACCATTAAAGGTAAAAGCCTTTTCATCCTCTAAATTTAGGGATACTTTCGGTATATATTACCCCATTTAACAAAAATTTGTTTGTCAAAGGCTTTCCTTTAGTATTTACCGTTTTTTACATTAACTTTGTTTAAGCCATTATTGCTACTCAACTCAAATAATACACGTTAAATTTATAATTGGTTGATGTAGTCTTATAATTGGTAAGTGATTTTAAAATTGATAAGGTAGATTTGTAATTATTAATAATTGTATAATGAAACTATCCGCAAGATCATCTTTTATATTTTTTCTCGTAGCGTTTACCTTTTATTCAACCAACGCGCAATTACCCTCTAGAATAGCCAAACCCGTTAAAAAATCTTATCCACGGAAAACCAATCTATCACTCGGTGGTGGTTACGGGCAAAGTGTTATTTTTTTATCGAGAAATGTGAAGGAAAATAACAATGCCGACGGTTATGTTTTTAATGCGGTTTACGAAATTTCAAATTTATTCAGAGCAAGTGCGGAGTTTACCTATTACAAACCCATAAATATTGACTTGACCTGGCAAAACATTCATGCCCAGACCTATGAATTGAACGGACAGGTTATTGCCAGGGTTAATGGTAAAAAAACTTTTTTTTATCCGCTTTTCGGTGTCAGCATTAATCATTTTTCCGGATTTTTTACAGGGAAAAATGATTTTCTAAATGTTGGTTTAAAATATCCCGCAAACTCATGGGTTAACTTGAATTGGCTTGGCTTTAATGCTGGCACAGGATTTGAACAGGCCATCGGGCGATTTAGAGTGTATGCAGAATATAAAATGAGAGTTGGTTTCAACGATGGATTTCAACATCACATTAATGTTATGGATGTTTGCTTGGGCTGTGGGATAAGATATAATATAAGAGTGCCTTCTATTTACAAAATATTTAAAGGAGGAAAAGACCGCTATTTTTTAGACCTCGAAAAAAATTAAATACGATCTATGCATTCTTTTTCCGAGTATTTTTTACAATTTCAGCATTTTTTAAATCATTATTTACCGGTTAAGAATCCCGTTCTAATCTTGGCGGTTACACTTTTAATTATTCTTTTTGCTCCCTTATTATTCAGGCGCTTTCGTATTCCCGGAATTATTGGTTTGATCATTGCCGGCGTTCTTATAGGGCCCCACTCCCTTCATATTATTGAATCTACCAACAGTTTCGAACTTCTATCAAAAACAGGATTGCTATATATTATGTTTTTGGCCGGACTTGAAATTGACATGCAGGAATTTCAGCAGAATCGTAATAAGAGTATTGTCTTTGGCGCGCTCACTTTTTTAATTCCTATCACCATCGGTTATTTTATTTGCATGTATGTTTTTAACTTTTCGCTTTGGTCATCGGTATTACTCGCCAGTATGTTCAGCACACATACACTTTTAAGTTATCCCATAGTCAGTAATATGGGCATAGTTAAGAATCGCGCTGTGCAAATTACTTTTGGAGGAACCATTATTACCGATTCTGCCGTGCTTATTTTACTTGGAATAATTACAAATGTTGTAACGGGCGAGATCAATGGAGCTTTTTGGTTGCGAATTATTTTTTCTCTTTCGCTTTTACTATTCTCTACTTTATATTTATTACCAAAGATCACAAAATGGTTTTTTAGAAATATTGAAGCCCAAGCCAGTTCTCAATATATTTATGTTTTGGCCGTTGTGTTCATTTCCGGTTTCCTAAGTGAGCTCGCCGGTGTAGAACCTATCATTGGCGCTTTTTTGGCTGGTTTGGGTTTAAATAAAGTTATTCCAAACAACAGTATTTTAATGAATAGGATCGTTTTTATAGGCAACACTTTATTTATTCCTTTCTTTTTAATTAGTGCAGGCATGTTGGTTGACCTCCGTTTATTTTTTAAAGGTACCAACGCGCTTGTCTTTGCCGGAATTTTAAGTATTGCAGGATTACTAACAAAATACCTCGCTGCCTATTTTACCGCTTTAATTTACAAATACAATAAATTTGAAAGGAATATTATTTTCGGATTAAGCGTTTCGCACGCGGCTGCGACATTAGCAGTTATTAAAGTAGGATTTGATATTGGTTTGTTTGATCAGAATGTAATAAACGGAACCATTATATTAATTCTTATTTCTTGTATGGTAAGTTCGTTTGTAACCGAAAGAGCCGCGCGTAATATCGCTATTATGGAAAAAGATTTTATTAAAAAAGGCTCTGATAAAACCGAGCGCATTTTAATTCCTGTAAGTAATCCCGAAAACATTCAGCGTTTAATTGATTTTGCTTTATTGATAAAGGATCAAGAATCCGGAGAACCTATTTATCCTTTATCCATTGTTGAAGACGAGGAGGACGCGGATGAAAAAATGAATGTGGTTAAAAAAGTGATCGAAGGCGCGGTTGAACAAATTGCAAGCGGAGATAAAAAAGTAGAAGTTCTTAAAAAAGTTGACCTGAGTATTGTTGACGGCATTGCGCGAACCGCCAAAGCTTATAACATTACCGATATTTTGATCAGCTATAAAGCGCAACACGGCACTTCAAATATAATTTTTGGTACCATTGCCGATAATCTTTTAAGTAAAACAAAACAATCGGTAATTATTTCAAAAATCCTGCAACCCCTTAATTCTTTTAAACGCGTTATTGTTATCCTATCGCCCAACGCTGAATTAGAAAATGGCTTTTACAGAGCTTGTACAAAAATAAATATTTTAGTCAAACAACTTGGCACTGAAGTTACCGTATTTGGCTTAGATGAAACGATAAAAGATTTTTCGATAGTGGCTGGGGACAAAAAAAGAAATTTTTTTAAATACGTTCCTATTACCGGATTTGAATACATTGAAATGTTGAACCAGCCACAAGAAGATGATCTGTTTGTTTTTTTAAGCGCGCGTAAACAAACCGTTAGTCACGACCTGCATATTGATAATATGCCAAAAAATTTAAATAAAAATAATGAATTTACAAGTTTTGCCATATTTTATCCTGAACTCACCAAAGCTTTACAGGACGGGAGGATCAGTGATATGACAACCACTTCGTTGGAGTTAAACTTCGAAAAAGTAAAACGTGCTACCGAAAAAATTACCGGCATCTTCAAAAAAAATACCGGCGATACCGATAAGAAACCATAGTTTTTTATATTACAATAAATAGCGTAGTTTTAGGCTCCAATAATGGAATTCGGGACTACTTATATTATCTTATTTGGTTTCAAGATCTTTGAGCCCTCTGTAATTTTAACCAATCTTTTAATTTTTCTGGTTTCGCTTTTTTACTATCTAAAACTGCGTTCAATAAATAACACCTACTTAAAACAAACTGCGCAGTTTGTATTGCTAATGGGATTTGGAACTATTTTTGCGGCAGTTGGCCACGGCGTTCAAATACAAATGGGTGAGATCTTCTTCAGGATAATTCTTTTTATTTCGAATGCCCTTAATTTGTTTGCGTTCTATTTTTGCTTTAAGGCCGCTTACACTTATTCACTTCATAACCGAGGGGCTAATAAATATATTTCTTACACGATGTTGGGACTAACTTTTTTGATCTTGATCTTTGCATCGCTTACGGGGAGCTTTCTCTTTATTAAAATACCGGCAGGTGTTGTTTTAATTTATTCTTTAATTGTGCATTATATAGGTTATCGCAACAATGAAAAAGGAAGCGGCACTTTTGTGGTAGGAATTTTGATCGGCTTTTTATCTATTATTGTGCACAGCTTAAGAATTTCGTTGTGTGAATGGTTCAATCATAAAGATATAGCGCATGTTATAATTGCCGTCTCCTTAATTATTATGTGTACCGGCGCAAGGCTAACTTCCGAAAATTTAAATTCCGGAAAATTGGCTAATTAAAATAATTTCTTAAAAAAATTGAAATATTTTTCTTAGTGGCTTTAAAAACAAGGTGTAGAATCTAGGTTTCAGACCGTTTATTTCCCAAGCTTTACGATCCTCTAAATTAGCGTTGACACGATTTTTTACGGTAACGTTACTTTTCCCGCCGATCCTCATTTTTACCGTGAATTGGGGTAAATAAGCGATCTTTATTTTATTCTTTAAAATAAATCTTAACATCAATTCGTAATCGGCCGCTGTTTTAAATTCAGTGTTGAATTTTCCAAAATTTTGGTACATTTCTCTTTTTACAAAAAAAGTAGGGTGCGGCGGCATCCACCCATTCTTAAAAGAGGTTTCATTATAATTCCCGCTTTTCCATTTTCTTAATATTTTGTCCGTATTATCCTTATCCACATAAAATAAGTCGGCATAAACTGCATCGCATTTTTCTTTTTCAAACACTGCGACATAATTCTGAATTACATCTTTTGTAATATAAAAATCATCTGAATGCAAAATACCTACCACATCTCCAGTTGCCAGTTCTATTCCCTTGTTTAGCGCATGATAGAGGCCTTCATCTTTTTCCGAAAGAAGCTTAGAAATATTCGATTTATATTTTTCCGTGATCTTTAATGTATCATCTGTCGATCTAGCATCTACAACTATATACTCCACATTTTTATAGGTTTGCCCTATTACCGAAAGAATGGTTTGTTCGAGTGTTGCCGCCGAATTAAAGGTGATGGTTATGATGGAGATCTTCAAATTAATTTATTAAAGCATCAGCTAATTCCATTAATGATCTGTAATTAATATCTATTTTTTCATTTATAATGCTTTCATCCGAAATAAAAATAGTTTTCATTCCAAGCGCTCTCCCAAATTCCATATCGCTGATGCTATCACCCACAATAATGCTTTTTGAAAAATCAATTTCAGGGAAATCCTGTTTAGCCTGCAAGGCCATGCCTGTTCCGGGTTTACGGGTTGGGTGATTGGCTGATTCTAAATGTGGCGAGTAATACACTTTATCAATTCTACCGCCTGCGTAAGTTAATTCGTACAACATGTTCTTATGGATCAGTTCCAGGTCCTCTGTTCTATAATATCCTTTGCCAATACCTTGCTGATTTGTAACCACCACAATCTTTCCGAAAAAGGTATTGAATGTTTTTAATGCTACGAGCACATTTTCCAAAAACTCAAACTGAACCCAATGTTTAACGTAATCGTTCTCTAATTTTTTATTGATTACGCCATCACGATCCAAAAATAAGGTCCAGCTTTTATCTATATTTAAATTCTTTAAAATCATTTTGCGCTTTAGTGTAATCTTCGGGTATGCCTATATCAATAAAATAACCTTTGCTTAAAAACGCGCCAATATCCACCGTTGAACATTGTGCTTCAAAAAAATCTTTCTCTATCGAAAAAGCCATATTTTCTTTAGTAAATTTAAAAAAAGTTCTGCGGTCCAAAATATAAATACCTCCATTAATAAAACCCGCGCCCACTCTTTCCGACTTTTCTTTAAAAGCGTTTACTTTAAAATACGTGTAAGGATTTCCGGCAACAAGGGTTGGTAAAAAATATTTCTCTAATTCTATTGTTCCGTAACGGTCGGCGTTTTCAATTCTTCGAATACAAATAGAGATCTCTGCCTTATGTAAATGATGGCTTTTATAAAATTCGTTCAGATCCACATCAAAAAAAGAATCGCCATTTAAAACAAATACTTCTTCGTTCCCCGTGCTATCCATTGCTAGCCTTATGCCGCCACCCGTACCAAGGGCAATCAATTCGGTTGAGTAAGAGATCGCCATTCCCTGATACGAATCTTTATAATACGCTTTAATTTTTTCCGCTAAGTATCCCACAGAAATAACAATGTGCTTAATTCCGTAATTTTTTAAATAATTGAGCTGATAATTTAAAAATGGTTCGCCATTAACAGGCGCCATGGGTTTAGGCACGTCTGTAACCACAGACTGCAGCCTGGTTCCAAAGCCTCCGGCCAATATAATTGCGGTATTTATCATTTTTTAAACTGTCCAAATACGGAATTCAATTCCGTATTTGTTCACTTACTTATTCGTACAAACTGTTCCAAGGCTTTAAAAATGTTTTGTTGTTCAATTTCACGTTTTCCTTTCCTGCGTAATAAATATAAGCATTTAAGCTTGCCCCGTTCAGCTTTCTATAAAAATTAATTACATTAAAATCGTTTAAAGAGAAGGTTTCGCTGCTTTTAAATTCTATTAAGGTGAGTTTTCGGTTATGTTCTATGATCAGGTCTATTTCGTGCCCGGTTTTATCTCTCCAGTAAAATAATTCTTCGCGGTTGCTTTTGTTAAAAATTTGTTTTCTCTTTTCTATGATCATCATGTTTTCAAAAAAAGGGCCTTTGAATGTACTGTAGTTTAAAGTGTTCTTAGTAAAAATACCGCATAAATAACAAGCCAAACCCACATCATAAAAATATAATTTAGGAGATTTAATTATGCGCTTATTTAAATTATTGTAATGCGGCTGGAGTAAAAAAATAATGTAACTGCTTTGCAGAACAGATAACCATGAGCTGATCGTTTTCTGATCCACACTGCAAGCATTAGCTAGCTCAGTCATATTTACAATGTTGCCGCAGCGAGCCGCGCATAAGCGTATAAATTTACTGAACGTAGAAATACTCGAAACGTTTTTAAGCTGTCTTACATCCCTTTCAATATAAGTGTTCAAATAATTTTCATACCAATCGGCCGGATTAATTTTCTTTTTGATCACTTCCGGATAAAAACCCTGCAAAATATGTTTTTTGTTATCCGTATAAAGTAACTTGTTTTTCTTTAGTTCTTCCAATGATAAAGGGAGCAAATGCTGATACGCAACTCTTCCGGCCAAACTTTGAGTAATGTTCTCCTGCAGCAAAAAATTATTGCTTCCTGTTAAAATAAACTGCCCCGCCGAATTTTTATCGTCCACTATTTCCTGCAGATATGAAAATAATTCGGGTACACGCTGAGCCTCATCAATGATAGCCCCATTTGGATAATTATTTAAAAAACCTCTTGGATCACTTATGGCAAGTTCCCTGCTGTCTAAGTTCTCTAAGGTTACGTAAGGTTTTTTTGGAAAGGTTGTTTTTACCAAAGTTGTTTTTCCGCTTTGACGCGGACCCGTAACAGCAACAATTTTAAATTGCTTTGCCAGTCTTTTTAAACGCTGTTCGGCTTCACGGTTTATCATAAATCAAAGGTAAACAAATATGGACAAATACGGAATTGAATTCCGTATTTGTCCATCCAAATACTTATATTTAGTTGATAATCAAATACTTAAATTTTTGCTTCAAAACCAATTAATGTAACATCATCAATTTGTTCAAGCAAACCTTTCCACAACGTAAAATCATTTATCAAATTATCGGCCTGTTTATCAAAGGTAAGATTACTGTAATTTACAACCAATTGCTTTAATTGTTTTTGTTTGAACTTTTTTCCTTTTGGCCCGCCAAACTGATCAATAAATCCATCAGTTCCTAAATAAAATTTATCGCCCTTTTGTACATCAATGATATGGTTGGTAAAAAACAACTGTTGCTTTTGATTGCTACCGCTTATGCCCCATCTGTCGGCATGGTATTCCGTTAATTCATTATTGCGAAGCATCATTAAACTGTTCTTTGCCCCGGCAAAATAGATCTTACTTTGTTTTTTATCAATGATACAAATACCCATATCTACTCCATCGTTTACTGTAATGGATGTATTGTGAGATTGTAAATTACTTTTAAATTGAAAGCACAGATCGCTTAAAATGGCGGCAGGGTTATCTCTGAAATCGTTCGAAGAAATAGTGTTTTTGATAGTTGAATTGGCGAATACGCTTAACATAGCACCCGGCACGCCATGCCCTGTGCAATCTATAACGGCTAAATAAGTTAAGCCCACGATCTCCTCCACCAAATAAAAATCGCCGCTCACAATATCTTTAGGCTGAAAAATAACAAATGAATTTGGAAGCAATTGCCTTACTTTTTTAAGTGATGGAATAATTGCCTGCTGTATGTGCCGCGAATAATTTATACTATCGGTAATATCCTTATTCTTTTCTTCAATGATAGATTTTTGTTTTTCGATCTCCTCATTTTTATTTGTGAGCAATACGTTTGCCTTTTTCTTTTCTCGGAATTGCTGGTAAACAAAAAATAACATGATGGCAAACACAATAATTGCCCCGGCAAAAACATAAATTAAATTATTACGCTGCGTTACTTTTATCTGCGACTTTTCAAGTTCAAGATTTTTTAATTTAAGTTGCTGTTCCTTTTTTTCGGAATCGTATTTTGTTTCCGCTTCGGCTATAGCTCTGTTGCGTTCAATATTTATTACCGAGTCTTTGTACTGCATGTGAATTTTATAATTCTTCATGGCCTCGATTGGTCTATTCTGCATTTCCATTACATCTGCTAAAGCCAACGCGCTACTTTGTATATTATCCCATGCCTTGCGTTTAAAATTTATTTTTAATGCTTCTTCATAAAACTGTTGAGCCAGTTTATAGTTTTTACGTTCAACCTCCACACCCCCAATATTTGTAAGGGCTACAGCCAATCCATATTCGTCATTGGCGTTCCTGAACATTGGCAAGCATTTTAAAAAATATTTTTCGGCCTCTTCGTAATTTTCATCTTTTACATATGTTTCGCCGATCATGGTAATGCACATGGCCTCGTAATTACTTACGCCTGTTTCTTTGAAATACTTTTCGCTTGTTTTATAATAGTTTATAGCTTCTTTAAATTTGCCTTGTTCCATCAGCATATTCCCCACTCCTACGCCTGTAATAGCAATCATACTTTCGTTCTTTGGCACTTCACTTGCAAGGTTATACCCTTTTAAAAAATAATCGTAGGCTTTCACATTGTCCTTCAACCCCATGTAAGAATTTGCAAGGGTATTGTAAGTATTTATTAAATGGCGCTTGCTTTTTTCGGCTTCAAATATTTTTAAGCCTTTTATTAATGTGGTAATTGCCTCATCGTATTTACCGGAGGTACAAAGGCAAGAGCCCATGCTTCCGTAAGCGCTGCCAATGCCAATGTTATATTTAATTCGTTTGGCAATTACCAACGCGCTATCGCCCATAGCGAGGGCTTTGGTGGGGTTATTGGCTTCGTAGAAGCGGGAGATGGAACATAGAATTTTTACTTTGGTGGTATCCGGTTGTGT